>NZ_JCBAMT010000012.1:0-112602 GCF_059760445.1 Achromobacter sp. D7-1
GCGCAGGCGGCCGCAAGCAGCTTACGTGGTGGTGGGGCGTCGTGGTGATTTGCGCTTGCGCGCGGGTGTTGATTCTGTCTTTTTCCCGTTCTTCGTCATTCCGCGTTCGTTGTTCCGCGTTCGTTGTTCCTCTTCGTTGTACCTCCCTCGGATTTCCGTTCGCATTTGCCATTCGCGCATTCACGCGCGGCCTGCCCTCTACCCTGGGCAGTTCTTCCTTCCCTGTCCCGCTTTTCGACTCCGTCGCCACCTGGGCTAGCGCCGGCCAACTGGCAATAACCATTAGGGATACTACTGGTATCTCTTTGGGATACCAGTGGGGTACCTTCTCATCCATTGCGCGGGACGGCAATTGGGAGTCTCTGTCGTTCGCGCCTTTTTCTTACGCTGCAACACACATGAACGCTACACAACGTACCTATCAAACCCTGCTGGACCAGATCGTTTCGCGCCGGATTCCGGCGGGGGAAGTGTTGGAGGAAAGGCGGCTGGCGGATGAGCTGGAGGTGTCGCGTACGCCTTTGCGCGCGGCCATGAACCGGCTGCTGGGCGAAGGGATGCTGGAGCGGCTGTCCAACGGGTCCATCGTGGTGCGCTCGTTTGGCGTGACGGATCTGCTGGAACTGCTGCAGATCCGCAGCCTGCTGGAGAGCGAGGCGGCGGCGATGGCGACCGGGCGGATTCCGGCGGAGCCGTTGGAAGGGCTGCGGGCGCGGCTGCAGGCCTTGCTGGATGCGAAGACGGCGGATGAGAAGTCGGATTGGGAGGTCGACAACGCGCTGCACGATCTGGTGGCGGCGTATTGCGGCAACCGGAATCTGGCGACCATGATCACGGCGACGCGGCGGCAGGTGCGGATGTGCGATGTGGAGCGCTTGCCGCAGCGGCAGGTGCAGGCGCGGGAAGAACATCTGGCGATCGTGCAGGCGCTGTTGTCGGGCGAATCGGCCCGCGCGCGGCAGGCGATGGCGGCGCATCTGGAGAACGTACGGCGCAGCTATGTGAATTCGCTGGGATATTTGAGCCATGGCGCGTGACATGAGTGGTTCGCCGCGCATGATCCGCCCGCGGCTGCTTACGCCCGAGGCGTTCGCGCCCTATGGCGAAGTGATCGCGCATCAGGGCACGGAGCGGCGCCATTACCTGACCGAGCCGATGCGGCATGGGCCCGAAGTCGTGCGGCACGCAAGCTGGGTCAGCCGGGTGCAGGCGGCGCCGCCGGGGCCGGTCGAGATCCGGCTGATGGAACGCCATCGCTATGCGGCGCAGAGTTTCGTGCCGTTGACGGATTCGCCCTATCTGGTCGTGGTGGCGCCTACCGGGGCCGACGATCTGCCCGACATGGCGCGGCTGGAAGCGTTTCTCGCGACCGGCAGCCAGGGCGTGTGCTACCGCGTGGGTGCCTGGCATCACGGCCTGACCGTGTTGCAGGGGCCGGCGGAGTTCCTGGTCCTGATGGGCCAGACCGGCCGCGGCGATGACGACGAGTTCTGGCAGGCGCCGGCTCCGCACGCCCTGGTTTCGCTTTCCGATTGATTTCTCACCGATGGCTAGCCCCGCTATGACTACCGATCATCCGCACTTGCGCCGCGACTTTGTCGGCTACGGCGCCAATCCGCCCGATCCCAAATGGCCGGGCGGCGCGCGCCTGGCGCTGAACCTGTGCATCAACTACGAGGAAGGCGGCGAGCCTTCGGTGCCGGACGGCGATGCTGAATCCGAGACCGGGCTGACCGAGGGCGGCGCGGGCGGCTTCGCGGGGCGCGACCTGGCGGCCGAGTCGATGTTCGAGTACGGCAGCCGGATCGGCTTCTGGCGCGTCCACCGCCTGCTGCAGGAACGCGGCATGGCGGCCACGATACTGGGCTGCGGCCTGGCGCTGGAGCGCAATCCCGAAGTCTGCGAGGCCATCAAGGCGGCGGGCTATGACGTGTGCGCGCACGGCTGGCGCTGGGAACGGCACCAGAACCTGACGCTGGAAGAGGAACGCGAGCGCATCCGCCACACGGTGGAATCGATGACCCGCACGGTCGGTTCCCGGCCGCTGGGCTGGTATTGCCGCTACGGCCCCAGCCTGAACACCCGCGCCCTGCTGGCCGAGGAAGGCGGCTTCCTCTACGACTCCGATACCTACAACGACGAACTGCCCTACTGGACCCAGGTCGGCGGCAAGCCCCACCTGCTGGTGCCTTACGGCCTGGCCAACAACGACGCCAAGTTCATCCGCGGCGGCATGGCCACGGGGCAGGACCTGTTCGAGTACCTGCGCGACGCTTTCGACATGCTGTACGAGGAAGGCGCCACGGCTCCCAAGATGATGTCCGTGGGACTGCATCTGCGGCTGGTCGGCCAGCCGGGCCGCGCGGCAGGCCTGGCGCGCTTCCTGGACCACGTGGCGGCGCATGGCGACGTCTGGGTCTGCCGCCGCGCCGACATCGCGCGCCACTGGCATGCGCACCATCCGGCTGCCCAAGGCGCCGCGCGCTGATTCGTTTTCTGCATCGCCCCCGTTTTCTCATCAGGAGAGCAGCATGTCGAAGTACCAGAAAATCAATCGCCGCGGCCTGCTGGCCACGGCCCTGGCCGGGTTGCTGGCGCTGGGCCTGAGCCCGGCAGCGCAAGCCGAGGCCTATCCCAGCAAGCCCATTCGCATCGTCGTGCCCTTCCCGCCCGGCGGCGCGGCCGACACCTTGGCGCGCGCGCTGTCGCAGCAGCTGAACGACACGCTGGGCAAGCAGGTCATCGTGGAAAACCGCGCCGGCGCGGGCGGCACCATCGGCACCAATGCGGTGGCGCGCGCGGAGCCGGACGGCTACACGCTGCTGCTGGGCAATGTGTCGACGCTGGCGATTGCGCCCAGCCTGTATCCGAACCTTAACTACGACCCCGTGAAGGATTTCACGCCCATCACGCTGGTGGGCAAGAGTCCGCTGGTGTTCGCGGTCAATCCCGGCCTGCAGGCGAAGAACCTGCCAGAGCTGATCGCGCTGGCGAACAAGGATCCGGGCAAGCTGACCTTCGGCTCGTCCGGCGCGGGCAGCATCACCCACCTGACGGGTGAAGTCTTGAACCTGGCCACGGGCGGCAAGCTGGTGCACGTGCCCTACAAGGGCAGCGCGCCGGTGCTGCTGGCAGTGGCCTCGGGCGAATTGAGCATGGGCGTCACGCAGGTGGTGGAAATGCTGCCGCAGTACAAGGGCGGCCGGATCGGCGCCGCCGCGGTGACGGGCAAGGAAAAGTCGCCTGCCCTGCCTGAAGTGACGACCGCGGCCTCGCAGGGCGTGAAGGGGCTGGAAGCCACCACCTGGTACAGCCTGATGGCGCCTGCGGGCGTGCCCGCGGAAGTGGTGCAGCGCCTGCAACCCGCGCTGGAGAAAGTGCTGACCAACGCCGAGCTGCGCAAGCGCTTTGCCGACGAGGGCCTGATCCTGGCGCCGTCCACGCAGGCCGAGCTGAGCACGTTCCTGGGCGCCGAAGTCCGGGATTGGGCCGCCGTGATCAAGCAGGCGGGCGTCAAGCTCGACTGAGGGCAGTCCCCGCGGAATCCAGATCCGCGCGCGCCGTCCGCATGACATCGGCCCTGAGTTCACGCTCAGGGCCGATATCGTTCCTCCTTGCGGACAATCGCCTTACTTGCCGTCCCGGACCTTGGTCTCCCAGGCCCGCGGCTTGCCTTCCCAGACCGAGAATCCTTCGACGCGCTTGCTGGAAGCCCAGGCGTCCGCGCCGTTGTACAGCATCAGCATCGGCGTCTGTTCCAGCATCAGGGCATGCAGCTGGTCGAACAGCGCCTGGCGCTTGGCCGGATCGGATTCCAGGAAGCTCTCATCGATCAGCTTCTGCGCCGCGGGATCGTCCCAGACCTTGCGCGGCTGCTTGGCCTTGTCGCCCGAGAACTGCTCGAAGCTCAGCGAGGGGTCCAGGCGCGACGAGAACGAGAACGAGCTGATCTGGTACTTGCCGGTGTTGTAGCGGTCCAGCTGCGTGGCCCATTCCAGCACCTCGATCTTGGCGTTGATGCCCACGGACTGCATCATGGCCTGCGCGATCACCGCCACCTGGTAGCTGGGCACGTGGGCGCGCTTGTTGGCGTAGATGACCACGGGCTCGCCCTTATAGCCGGCTTCCTTCAGCAATTGCTGCGCGCGCGCCGGATCGTATTTGTAGCCGCGTTTTTCCGCATCCTTGTAATAGGCCGAACCCGCGTAGACGGCGGAGTTGTTCAGCTGGCCCAGGCCTTCGGAAGCCGCGGCCACAACCTGGGGGATATCCAGCGACGCGGCGATGGCCTGGCGGATCTTGACGTTCTTCAGCACCGGATCCTCGGTCTGGAACAGCAGCACGTGCTTGACGGCGTCATGCGGGCTGAACACCGCCAGGTTCTTCGCGCTTTTCAGTTCGCCCACGTCGGTGTTGGTGATCTGCGCGGCGTCGATGGCGCCCGACAGCAAGCCGGCCTTCGAGGTCGAAGGATCGGGAACGACCAGGAACTTCACTTCCTCCACCAGCGGACGCTTGGAGCCGACGTAGCCGTCCGGCTTGTCGCCACCAGGCGAGGCGTAATCCTTGAAGGCGGACAGCAAGGTGTATTCGCCGCGCTTCCAGTCCTTGAACATGTAGGGGCCGGTACCAACCGGCTTGATCCAGGAACCGTCGGCCGCCACCGAATCCTTGGAGATGATGGCCGTCATGCCGCAGTCGGTGCGGGCCAGCGAATCCAGGAACACGGCCGACTTGCGGTCCACCTTCATCACCACGGTCTGCGCGTCGGGCGCGGAGACGTCCGTCACCTTCAGGCCGTTGCGGCCGTCGAAGTCGCTGCGGCAGCGCCAATCCGTCTTGGGATCCATGTAGCGCTGCCAGTTCCAGATCACGTCGGCCGAGGTCAGCGTGGCGCCGTTGTGGAACTTGACGCCATCGCGCAGCTTGAAGGTATAAGTCAGGCCGTCTTCCGACAGGTCCACGGATTTGGCCAGCAAGGGGCCCACGGTGCCGTTTTCGCGGTAGCCGACCAGACCTTCCACGATGTTCAGCACCACGCCGTCGGTGGTGTTGTCGCGGTTGACGCCGGGGTTGGTCGAGCGGATGTCGGCCGGCTGGGCAATGGTGAGCAGCGCGGCCTGGGCCGAACCGGCGGCGGCCAGCGCCAGGCTGAGCGCGAGCGCTCTGGGTACGAAAACGTGGTGCATGCAAAGACTCCCCGGCGTGCGGCGCAAAATTCACGCATATATTGGCGCCAAAATTAGCTGCTCATTATGGGCGGAATGCGCCACGCCGCTATCGGGGGTATCCCTGAAAGCGCCGCCGGAATGAAAAACGGCGGCCCTGTTTCAAGAGGCCGCCGCATGTGCGTAGCGCGAGTCGCGGAAAACGTCTCAGGAGATGTCCTGCCCCACGTGCTGCGCAATGATTTTCTGCAGGCGCTTGACGTCGCGCGCTTCCAGCGCGTCGACCATGTCGAAGTGCTCGCGCGCGGAAATCTCGATGCGCGAGCGCGTCACCCATTCCTTGGCCGGCGCCGCGGGGCCGCGGGCCCGGGTTTCCTGGATCAGCGCGGTCAATTCCCGGTTGCGGCACATGTCATACATGCCCGCATGGAAAGCCAGGTTGACCTCGTACTGCTCCAGCAGCGTGCCATCCTGCAGCAGCTTGGCGAAGCGTTCGGCCAGGGTGCGCAAGGCCCGCACCTTGGCCGCCGTGACGTTGGGCATCAGGTCCGCCGCCGCGCCCGTTTCCAGCAGGATGCGGATGTCGCGGATCTGCAGGTGCTGGTCCGGGTCCATCGCATAGACGTGATAGCCCCGGTTCGGGATGTGCGCGATCAGCCGCTTGGCGGCCAATTGGTCTAGCGCCCGCCGGACGTCCAGACGCTTGGCGTCGTAGCGTTCCTGCAGGTCGATCTGTTTCAGCCAGGCGCCGGGACCGTACACACCCGCCTGAATATCGTGGGCGATGCGATCAACCAGGCCGGGCTGTGCCGTTGCCGCTTTCGGCATGGACCACTCCCGTCTATCAAATCCGAAGCGCGTATTTTATGCGTAAGTATCCCGGGGGACGGCGCCAGCGCCCCCTGGGAAACCCGCCCCTCAGGCATTGGCCCGCAACGGCTCCTGCTGGTCCAGCCGCCAACGCAGCCGCACGCCACCGGTTTCGGTGGATTCCAGCGCCGGAATCGCCGACAGCAGGCTGCGGGTGTATTCCTCCTGCGGCTGGTCGAACACGGCGTCGCGCGAGCCCTGCTCGACGATGCCGCCGTCGCGCATCACCACCACGCGGTCGGCCACCTGCTCCACCACGCCCAGGTCATGGCTGATGAACAGGCAGGAAAAGCCGTGGCGCTCCTGCAGGTCGGCGAACAGGTCCAGCACCTGCGCGCGCACAGTCACGTCCAGCGCGGACACCGGTTCGTCGGCAATGACGAAGGCCGGACGGCGCACGATGGCGCGGGCGATCGCCACGCGCTGGCGCTGCCCGCCCGACATTTCGTGGGGATAGCGCTTGGCGTATTCGGAGCCCAGGCCCACTTCGGCCAGCACCTCGTCCACCCGGCGGCGCTTGTCTGCCGCCGGCATGTCGTCCAGCATGCGCAGGCCTTCGCCCACCAGTTGGCCTATGGTCATGCGCGGGTCCAGCGAGGAGTACGGGTCCTGGAACACCATCTGGCAATTCAGCCGGTAGTCGCGCCAGGAGGCCGAACGGCGGTTCACGGGCTGGCCGCGGAACAGGATCTGGCCCGAGGTCGGCGCCAGCAGCCCGGCAATGGCCCGGCCCAGCGTGGTCTTGCCCGAACCCGAACCGCCCACCACCGCCACCACCTCACGCGGCTTGACGTGCAGGTCGATGCCGTTGAGCGCGCGCTTGGCGCCGGTGCGCGAGAACAAGCGCTGGTGCCCGGCGTAGTCCACCACCAGGTTCTTGACCTCGACGATCGGCGCCTCCTTGCCCAGCTGGCGCGCCGGCAGCCGGCGCGGCATGGCGTCCAGCAGCTTGCGCGTATAGGGATGCTGCGGCCGTTCCAGGATGGCGGCCGTGGCGCCGGTTTCCAGCACCTTGCCGTGCTGCATCACCACCATGCGTTCGGTGTAGCGCGCCACCATCGGCAGGTCGTGGCTGATCATCAGCACTGCGGTGTGGTGTTCGCGCGTCAGGTCCACCATCAGTTCCAGCACGTCGCGCTGCACCACCGCGTCCAGCGCCGTGGTGGGCTCGTCGGCGATCAGCAGCGCCGGCTCCAGCAACATCACGGAGGCCAGCATCATGCGCTGGCGCATGCCGCCGGAGAACTCGTGCGGCCAAGCTTCCATCGCACCCTTGGGGTCGCGGATGCCAACCCGGCGCAGCATTTCAAGGATGCGTTCGCGGCGCGCCGCCGTGGACAGGTCCTTGCGGTGCAGCTTCAAGCCCTCGTCCAGTTGCCGGCCGATGGGCATGGACGGATTCAGCGACGTCATCGGCTCCTGGAACACCATGCCGATGCGCGCGCCGCGCAGCTTGCGCAGCGCAGCCGGCGAGGCCTGAGTCACTTCGACGCCTTCGAACTTGATGGAGCCGCCCGCCACTACCAGCGGCGATGGCGTCAGGCCCATGATGGCGCGGGCGGCCTGGGTCTTGCCGCTGCCGGATTCGCCGACGATGCCGACCATCTCGCCGGGAGCCACCTCGAAGGACACCCCGCTGACGATCTCGCGGCCGCCGTGGCCGACGGTCAGCGACAGATTCGATACCGATACCAGTGCGCTCATTGCACGCCCCTCATGCGGGGATCGAAACGGTCTCGCACCGCATCGCCCAGCAGATTGATTCCCAGCAGCGCGAGCGCGATGGCCAGGCCGGGAAGAATGGAAAGATAGGAAGCCTGCGCCATGAACGGCCGGGCGGCGGCCAGCATATTGCCCCAGGTGGGTGCGGGAGGCGGCACGCCCAGGCCCAGGAAGGACAGCGCGCTTTCCGCCAGGATGACCCAGCCGAACATGGAGGTCGCCAGCACCGTCAGCGGCGCCACGCAATTCGGCAGCACGTGGCGGAACATGGTGTAGAGCTCGGAATTGCCCAGCACGCGCGAGGATTCGATGAACTCCTTCTCGCGCAGCGACAGCACCGTGCCGCGCACGATGCGCGTCACCGAAGGCGTGTAAGCCAGGCCCAGCGCCAGGATGATGCCGTACTTGTTGGCGCCCACCACCGCCAGCAGGCCCAAGGCCAGCAGCAGGCCGGGGAATGCCAGCAGCGCATTGTTGAAGGCCATGATGATGCGGTCGGTCCAGCCCCGCACAAAGCCCGTGAGCGTGCCGATGAGGGTGCCCGCGACGATGGCGAAGGTCACGGTCAGCAGGCTGATCCAGACGCTGCTGGACGCCCCGGCCAGCAGGCGCGACAGCTCGTCGCGCCCGAACTCGTCCGTGCCCAGCAGGAATTCGCCGCCGGGCGGCTTGAGCCGCGCCACGAAGTTGATCTTGAGCGGATCATGCGGCGTCCAGAAAGCGCCCATGACGGCCGCCACTATCATCAGCGCCACGATAGCGCCGCCCAATAGCGCGTTGGCTGCAATTCGCTTTTTCATTCGGCGGTCACTCTCGGGTCAAAGAGGGGATAGCAAAGGTCGATGAACAGGTTCACGATCACGTAGACCACGCCCACGAACAACAGACAGCCCTGGATCACGGGGTAATCGCGGGCAAAGATGGAGTCCACCAGCAGGCGTCCCAGCCCGGGAATGGTGAACACGGTCTCCACCACCGCGATGCCGCCCAGCAGGTTGCCCAGCACCAGGCCGATCAGCGTCCAGGTCGGGCCGAAGGCGTTGCGGAACGCATGGCGCATCAGCACCGCGGATTCCGACAGGCCCTTGGCGCGCGCATGGGTGATGTAGTCCAGCCGCAGCACTTCCAGCGTGCTGGCCCGCGCCATGCGCATCAGCACGCCGATTTCATGCAGGAACAGGGTCAGGATGGGCATGGCCAGGTACAGCAGGCCGGCCTTCCAGTCCTCGCCGATGGAGACATAGCCCACCACCGGCAGCCATTGCAGCTTGAGGCCGAAGAAGATCAGCAGCAGCAGGCCCAGCCAGAAGGTCGGAATGGACACCAGCAGCGTGGCCGCGCCCACCAGGAACAGGTCGGGCGCCTTGTTCTGCTTCCAGGCGGCGATCATGCCGGCCGGCACCGCCACCAGCGCGGCGAACAGCACCGCCACCAGCACCACGCGGCCGCTGATCAGGAAGCGGTCCCACACCAGCGGCAGCACCGGCTGGCCGGTGTTGATGGACGAACCCAGATCCCCGTGCAGCATATTGCCGAACCAGATGCCGAACTGGGTCAGCCAGGTCTGGTCCAGCCCCAGCCGCGCCCGCAGGTCGGCCAGCGCGGCCGGCGTTGCCAGGTCTCCCAGCAGCAGTTGGGCAGGATCGCCCGGTATGAGCCGGATCATCACGAACACCGCCACCGCCACGATCAGCAGTGTCGGTATGGCCATGACGATACGGGATAGCGCGAAACGCAGCATGCCCCTCTCCTATTCCTGGTCGCGGACCCGCGGATGCCCGCAAGCGCCGCGTCCGCCGGTCTCAGTTGCCTTCATGTCGCAGCTTGCGCAAGGCGGAGGCCAGGAAGTCCTGCACTTGGCCCACGCATTTCAGGCCGTCGTGCGGCACGTTTTCTACCACGTCCAGCACCGCGTTCACGCCCTGGGCTTCGAACGAACGGCGCAGCGACTCAAGACGCTCAGGGCGCGTGTTGCCCGCCGAGTTCGCGCCGGGCATGAAGAACTTGCCGCCTTCGCGATGGGTGATTTCCCAGGTTTCCAGGTCGGCCTTGCCCACGATCATGTGCACCGCCACCTGCTTGAGCGCTTCGATGTCGATGCGTTTGCCAAAACGGGCCTCCGCGTCGCGCACGCCCACCCACCAATCCTGGCTGGGATCCAGCAGCGTGACCGAGCCCGGCGCGCCGATCGACACCGCCCACAGGCTTTCCGGGTGCAGGTAGGCGTAACGGTTCACGAACTGGCCGCCGCCCGAGTAGCCGAACAAGCCGAAGCGCGAGAAATCGCAGCCGAACTTCTCGCCCACTTCCGCCACCATGTCGAGCAGGATCTCGTCATAGCGGATGTCGCCTTCGCGCAATTGCTTGAAGCCGTCGCGGTTGCCGTCGCCCAGCGGGCTCACGGGGAACAGCGGGCACAGCACGATGCAGTCGTTCCAGCGGGCGAACTCCGCGAACGCGTCGCGGTATTCCACGAAAGCGCGGCCGGTGCCGTGCATGATCACCACCAACTGCATCGGATGCCTGGCGCTGTCGATGTGCGGCGGCACATAGGTGCAATAGGAAAAGCGCGGGTCGGAGCGGGCGGCAAAGACGGTGCTGTGGCCCAGGTCGTACATGGCCCGCGCGCGGGCGGCGTCGGGCTGGATGGCGAGTGCTGCGTTGGACTGCATGGTTTCCTCGTTTCCATGGCCGCGCGGGCGGACGCATGGTTTATGCCGGTGGTCGAAATAATGATCACATAAATTGGCGCCAATTTTAGGCGCACGTATTCCGGCGCAACAAGGCAGGGGATTCCCTAGGGGCGTAAAAAAAGAGCGCCTCGGCGCTCCCTGGATGGCGCAGGCACGGCCCGCTCTGCGGGGCGGCGCCTGCGCGTTTCAGCCTTTCCTCGCTTCAGTCCTTCTTGAACAGCCGCTTGGCCAGACTGACCACCCCCAGCACCACGGTCCCGGCCACGATGCCGAACAAGGCGTTGAGCAGCGTGGCCGTCAGCGCCTGCACCACCCCGCCCCCGCCCACCGCGGCGGCGGCCTGGTCGACGGCGGCCTGCACCGGCGGGATGCCGTGAGTCAGGATGGCGCCGCCCACCATGAACATGGCGGCGGTGCCCACCACCGACAGCGTCTTCATCAGATAGGGCGCCGCGCCCACGATGCGCCGGCCCAGCCAGGCCGTGGCCTGGGACGACTTCTGGCTGAGGTAGAGGCCCAGGTCGTCCAGCTTGACGATGCCGGCCACCAGGCCGTAGACCCCGACCGTCATCGCGATGGCGATGATCGACAGCACCAGCACCTGGCGGGTGAAATCCGCGTCAGCTACCGCCTCCATGCTGATGACGATGATTTCCGCCGACAGGATGAAGTCCGTGCGTATCGCGCCTTTGATCTTGTCGCGCTCGAAGGCCACCATGTCCACCGACGCATCCTGCAGGGCTTCGGCGCGCGCCGCGTGATTGCCCTCGTCCGAATCGCCGTGCGGCAGGAACTTATGCGCCAGCTTCTCGACGCCCTCATAGCAAAGGAATGCGCCCCCCAGCATCAGCAAGGGCGTCACCGCCCAAGGCGCGAACACGCTGATCAGCAGCGCCGCCGGCACCAGGATCAGCTTATTGATGAAGGAGCCCTTGGCCACCGCCCAGACGACGGGCAGTTCCCGGTTGACCGGCACGCCGCTGACCTGCTGGGCGTTCAACGCCAGGTCGTCGCCCAGCACGCCGGCCGTTTTCTTGGCCGCCACCTTGGTCATCACGGACACGTCGTCCAATATGGTCGCGATATCGTCGAACAGTGCGAAGAAGCTGCTTCCGGCCATCAAGTATCCCCTGTCCCTCAAAAGGATTTTCGAGTGTACAGGCGGCCACCGTCCGCCAAACGCTGTGCGCCTGGCCGTTTTCACTTCTTTTCTGTCCGTAACCCCGATGGCGCCGCCGGACGTCCCGGCCTACCCTGGCGCCTGGACCCGTCTCTTGCCCCAGGAGCCCATATGCTTGCCTTGCGACCCAGTTGCGAACACTGTGATACGGCGCTGCCGCCAGACTCCGCCGCCGCCCGGATATGCAGCTTTGAATGCACCTTCTGCGCCGCTTGCGCCGAGGGGCTGCTGGGCAACGTCTGCCCCAATTGCGGCGGCGGCTTCACGCCCCGCCCGGTCCGTCCCGCCAGCGACCGCAAGGGCGGGAATTTCCTGGGCAAGTACCCGGCCAGCGCGGAGCGCAAGCATCGCCCGGTCGACCTGGCCGCGCACGAGGCGCTGCGGCGCAGCCTGGACGGCATTCCGCCGGAACGCCGCTAGCCGCTACAGCGCCTCGATGCGGGGATAGAGATCGCGGTTCTCGCGCTGCATGCGTTCATGGACGCGGCGCAGCACCGTATTGGCGTCAGCCCGGAAGCCGGCTTCGTCCAGCTCCAGGCTGCCGGCATTGTTCCAGCGCCGCGCAAATGCCTCGTAGCTGCGCGCGATCGCATCCATTTCCTGCTGGAATGCGCGGCCCGCCTGTGCCAGGTCAGTATCGTCGCTGCGCGCCAGCGCCGGATACAGCGCCCGGTCCTCGACCGCCAGGTGCAGCTTGATCGTGGCGCTCATGGACACAATGCCGCGCGCGATTTCGGCCGCGTTGCGGGCCACGCCCGCATGCGCCAACCGGCGCAGGGACGCAATGCCCTGCAGGATGTCCACATGCTGCTGCTTGAATTTATCGATGTTCATGCCTGGATTTCCGTACGGAAGCAGCGGGGCCGACGCCCCGCTCGCGGTTTGCTGCGGAATCGTCCGCAGCCCCGTTCAATTGCGCGCATGCGCCGTGGGATTGGCCGCGTTCTCGAACAGGATGTTGTTTTCCAGGTGGATGTGCGCCATCAAGTCTTCCTTGAAGGTGCGCAGGCCCAGGTATAGCGCCCGCCAGGTGTTGCAGGCGGCGCGCGGCAGCGTGATGTCGTTGGTCAGCGCCAGCAGCCGTTCCAGCGCCACGCCATGGTCGTCATGCTCCGTGCGCATGACCATGATGGGCATGGTCGCCATGGCGCCATGGCCGCGGGCCAGCATCGGGAACAGCACCTGTTCCTCTTTCTGCATATGGCTTTCCAGTTCCTGCTGCATCACGCGCAGGTGGTCGGCCAGGCCGGTCGGGCAGTCGGGGCTGTCGGCGTGCACCTGCTCCACCTTCAGCGCCAGCCGGATCAATTCGGGCAATTGCTGGCGATGCACCTCGTGGTAGCGCGCCAGGATGTGGTCCACCAGTTCGGCCGGCGTAGCCAGGCCCCAATCCGTTTCCTGCGACGGGGTGCGCGCCAGCTCCATCAGGCGCGCCTCGATCTGCGCCGCGTCCAGCGAACGCTGAGCCGCCGCCTCGGCCAGGCTCTTCTTGCCGCCACAGCAGAAATCCAGCTGGTACTCATGAAACACCTGCGTGGCGCCAGGGATGCTGCGGGCCAATTGCCCCAGGGATTGCTCAACCATGCTCATCGCGTCTCTCCATAGTTCGTGACGGGTACTGGAGCTAATGCGAAAACCGTGCCAGGAAAAACTTGCTATTTATCAATGAATTGCAAATTAAAGGGTGAATATGACCCTGGAAAACCACGGTTCAAACCACCCCGGGACGGTAAAATTCACCCATGCAAAACCTGCTGCTTGCCGATCTGGTCGCCGATCTCCCTCCCGCCGTCCGCCTGCAGCGGCTGGTGTCCAGCCTGCGCACCCACTTCCGCTGCGGCGCCGTGGCCCTGCTGCAACTGGAAGAAGACCACTTGCGCCCCATCGCGGTGGACGGCCTGACGCAGGACGCCCTGGGCCGCCGCTTCGCCGTGCAGCAGCATCCACGGCTGGCGGCCATCCTGGCGCGGCGCGGCGTCACCTGTTTTCACCACGACAGCACCCTGCCCGATCCCTATGACGGCCTGATCAACGGCATGGCCGGCGAACCGCTGCCGGTGCACGATTGCATGGGCACCAGCCTGCACATCGAGGGCCGGCCCTGGGGCGTGCTAACGCTGGACGCGCTGGAAGTCGGCACCTTCGACGCCGAGGCCCAGTCCGATCTGCGCGATTACATCGTGCTGCTGGAAGCCGCCTTGCGCACAACACGGCTGGAAGCGGAAATCCGGGCGCTGCGCGTGGCGCGCGGCGCCGAACCGGCCGACAGCGCCGTCGCCGACAACAACGAGATTCTGGGGCAAAGCGAAGCCATCGGCCGCCTGCTGCACGAAATCCAGGTGGTGGCGGACTCGGAACTGCCTATCCTGCTGCTGGGGGAAACCGGCGTGGGCAAGGAACTGTTCGCGCATCGCGTGCACCGCCTGTCACGCCGCCGCGACAAGCCGCTGGTGCATGTGAACTGCGCCGCCCTGCCCGAATCGCTGGCCGAAAGCGAATTGTTCGGCCACGCCAAGGGCGCGTTCTCAGGCGCGGTCGCGGACCGCCCAGGCCGCTTCGAGGCCGCCAACGGCGGCACGCTGTTCCTGGACGAAGTGGGCGAACTGCCGCTGCTGGTGCAGGCCAAGCTGCTGCGCACGCTGCAGAACGGCGAAATCCAGCGCCTGGGCGACGACCGCCCGCGCCGCGTCGACGTGCGCATCCTGGCCGCCACCAACCGCAGCTTGCGCGACTTGGTGCGCGCGGGCGATTTCCGCGCCGACCTCTATCACCGGCTGTCCGTCTATCCCATCCCCATCCCGCCGCTGCGCGACCGCGGCAACGACGTGCTGCTGCTGGCCGGCCGCTACCTGGAACTGAACCGCGCGCGCCTGGGCCTGCGCAGCCTCCGGCTGTCGCCCGAAGCCGAGGACATGCTGCGCCGCTACCGCTGGCCCGGCAATGTGCGCGAACTGGAACACGTCATCAGCCGCGCCGCCATCAAGGCCGTCAGCCATGGCGCCACGCGCAACGAGATCGTGACCCTGGGCGCCAAGCTGCTGGACTTGTCCGATGGCGACATGCCCGTGGCGGCGCCGCAGGACGATGCCGACGCGTCCGTCGGGCCGGACCAGACGCTACGGGAAGCGGTCGATGCCTGCCAACGGCAGGCCATCCGTCGGGCGTTGGAGTCGCATCAAGGTAATTGGGCCCACGCCGCGCGCGCGCTGGGCGTGGATGCCAGCAATCTGCACAAGCTGGCGCGACGCATCGGGCTGAAGGGCTGAGGCGCGGCTGGCGGCTCACGCAGGCCGGGCGTGCGCGTCAACGACGACGCGGCCATGATGGATCGCGGCGTCCACCGCCATGCCCGGACTGGAAACGAAGCCGCCCGAAGCAAACAAAGGCACGGCGTGGGATACGCCCGTTTTGTCCTGGTTGCCCGCGAGCTCCACGGCCACCGTGGCGGTAAACGCAGGCCGTCCAGAGCCTCCGACTGAAATCCGCGACACGCTGGCTGTCAGCCGATAGCCCTTGTAGACCATATTGTTGTGAAACATGAACCCCCCCTACTTGATAAAAGGGCCTTGCGGCCCTTTACTCATAAAGCGCGGATCTGCGTGGCGTGAGGCCCTTTGGCGCCCTGCGCGGTCACATAACTGACGCGCTGATTCTCGACCAGCACCTTGTGGCCGTCGCTGACGATTTCGGAGAAATGCGCGAACAGATCCTTGCCGCCGTTTTCGGGCATGATGAAGCCGAAGCCCTTGGCGTCGTTGAACCATTTGACTATGCCGGTTTCCATGAGTCCTTCCTTTTAAATGCGGGGCTGCGCCCGCGACGGTGGATAAGCCAGTCAAGGAAAGGACCGCGAACAATGAAGCGCCCCGGAAAGGGAGCAAGACCGGACGAAAATCTCGATGCTCGAAAAGCTTCAAACCCACTATGGGTGCAGGGTCGGCGAAAGTCAATGCGCGTTTCCAATTACCACCCCGTTAACACATAGGCCGATACTCCGGGTATTTTCAGCAGCATTAACTTCCGGCTTTCCGCCTATTTCCCGCTGATACGTAACGAGCATCCCAATTACGTAACGCCTTTGCCTTTTTCCCACGCCGTCAAGGATTGAACGCGTATGCTGCGCGAATGGTGCTTTGAACGCGCGTCGCCTCGCCGTATCGCCATAATGGAGTACGGCTATGAAAGTTCAACCGGCATGCAGCGCGTGAGCGCAGTAAAAAAAACCTTCGCACGCCTGGCCCATGCATGCGTCAAGTTTCTTCCCCACAGTTCGGCGCCGGCTAGCGGGGGACGCAAAAACAATGCGCACACGGATTTCCAACCCTCGCGCGCAGCCATCTCATCGCCTTGGCGCATTTACCGCATTTACGCCCGGCCGGGACGCTTGCTGCTGCGTGACGAACAGGGCGCGGTGCTCGACCTGGGCGTGATGAAAGGGTCCGAGCCCAACCTGACTTACCGGTTGTACGCGAGGAACCTGCGAGGCCACGGCTTTGCCACGCGCACGCTTCTGCTGGACGACATCGCGCGGCGGATAAAAGCCGGGGATACTGGGCAGGAACTGATGAGCCTGCCGGAATCCACTTTCTCCCCTGGAGCCGATCTGGACCGCGGCACGCATGTCGACGTGTCGCTGAAGTTCGGGCGCTAGGCCGGGAAGACCAGCGCGGCGGCTCAGCGCGCCGCCGCCACCGCATCCAACACGATATCCGCCACCAGCTTGCCGGCTTCCCATTGCGGCATGTGGCCGGCGTCCGGCAGCAGATGCAGCGCGGTCCTCGGCGGCGCATTCAGGGCGTGACGCCACGGAATGACGGCGTCGCGCCGGCCGTGAATCAGCGTGCAGCGGCAGGCAAGATTGGCCAGATCCTCGACAATGCTCAGTTGCTGCACGCCATTCCAGCCCACTGCCCTGCACAGCTCGATCAGCGGTTCGCGCCGCGCCTGGGTGCTTTGCCGCAAGGCGTCGATGAAGTTGCCCGAGGGCGTCATGCCGGAGACGGTGAGCTTCTGCAGTTCGCGCTGCGCGGCCTCGTTGGTGCCGGCATGCGTCATGCCCGTGAGAAAGCTCTGATCGATCTCCGTGCCCAGTCCGACCGGCGCGATCAGGATCAGGCCGTCCACGGCCATGCCGGGCCGGGACGCGGCCCGGGCTGCCACGGCGGCGCCGAAGGAATGGCCGATCAGCGTCACGGAACCGTTGCATTGGGCCGTGACCGTATCGGCCACCGCATCCACCACATGCTCGAAGTGCGTCGCCTGCGAGCGCGTGGCGCCGTGGCAAGGCAGATCCATGGCCAGCACCCGCAGTCCGGCGCGGCTGAGCGCGTGCGCCAGGCTGGCCCAGGCGTCGCGGTCGCCGAACATGCCGTGGATGAGCACGGCGGTCTGGCTGCCGGCACGGCTTCCTTCCCACAGGGTCACGCGAACATCGCCGTGGCGTGTGGAAGCCCAAACCTCACGCTTTTCTCCCGGCGCCCCTCGGGCCTGCATGCGGTCCTGTCCATCAATGCCTGCCTGCCCGACGTCCGCCACGGTCACACGGCCGTTCGGGCCCGACCCTTGCACCCCGTCCAGCGCGATGCCTCGCTCGGCCGCAACGCGGCGGGCGGCGGGAGTGGCAAACTTGCGCGCAGCTGGCGGCGAGATCTCCGCCGGCTGCGGTGCTGGTTTCGACACCGCCGGCCCCTGCGTGGCAGCGGGCGCATCCGCCTGCGCAGCCCCTGCGGGCTTGGCGGAAGCAGACTGCGCCGCCACGGCAGCACGCGGAGCCGGCACTGGCGTCCCCTCGCCTTCCATCTGGATTCTTGCTATCACCGTATCCGCGTTCACGATGCCGTCCACGGCGACGAGATGCTCCACCATGACCCCATCATCGTGCGCGGGCACCTCGATGATGGACTTGTCCGTTTCGATCTCGACCAGCACGTCGCCGGCCTTGAAGGCCTGGCCTGGCGTCACGATCCAGGCGACCAGGCGGGCCGCGTCCAGGGCCTCGCCCGTCGGCGGGACGACCATATCCAGCGTTCTCGTCATGCTTGTTCCTTCGAAATCCGATGCGCCCCTCAAGTATTCGGAGCGCCTTGTGCCAGCGCGGCGTCAGGCGGCCGGGTTCATGAACTGGATGAACTCGGTAATGGCTCCTTCAGGCTCCATCAGATAGAACACCTTGGTACGCCCTTGCCGCATGACGCGCGGCGAGGACACGCTCTCGTAGCCGGCCTGCGTCGCCTGCTCATACACCGCATCCACATCCGCCACCTCGAAAGCCATGTGGCTGTAGCCGAAATCGCATTGGCGGCGCGGCTGCTTGTCGCCGTCGGGCGTGTAGTACTTGAACAGCTCGACCCGGTACCCGCCGTGGCGCAGCATGGCCCAGCGTATGGTCGCGCCCGGCAGGCCGACCACTTCGCCCAGCGCGGGCTCGCAGCGGTGGTCCATTTCCCCCTCCAGCTCGAAACCGAGGAAGCCGGTGTAGAAATTCCGCGCGCGCTCGAAATCATTGACGCAGACAGCCGTATGGTGCGTGGCAAGCAATTTGTCTTTGAGCATTTGTCTCTCCCAGGCGCGAGCGCCTGCGTCAGCGTGAACCGCCGCGGCGGCTATCCAGGGACCGCAGCGCCGTCTCCACGGCCTGCGCATCCGCCAGCGCCGCGCGCTCCAGCACCTTGGAAACCACGGGCGAGGAATTGGCGCCCGTGACGTGCACGATCTCGTGGTCCAACCAGTCGAACAGCCGGGACTGCGCCTCGCTCGCCACCCGCGAGCCGATCGAAGTGCCGCGCGTGGTCTGCTCCACGATCATCAGCGCCTGGGTGCGCTTGACGCCCGCCGCGATGGTTTCCCAATCGATGCCTAGCGGATCCAGCGTGCGCAGGTCTATCACCTGGGCATCGATGCCGGTTCGCTCCGCGGCCTGGCAGCAGATATCGACCATGACGCCGTAAGTCAGGATGGTGCAACGCGCGCCGTCGCGCGCGACGCGGGCCCGCCCGATGGGCACGATGTAGTCCCAATCTGCTGCGGGCACCTTGTCCACCTGCTTGAACAGGTCGTTGTATTCCACCATCAGGACCGGATCGTCGCAGCGCAGCGCGGCGTTGAGCAGCCCGATGTAGTCGTAAGGCCGCGACGGCGCCAGGATGCGCCATCCCGGGTATTGCGCGAACAAGCCGCTGGCGTCCATGGAATGCTGCGAGCCGTAACCGGTGCCGGCCGTGACCCGGCTGCGCACCAGCACGGGCACCGCGAACTTGCCGCCGAACATGTGCCGCACCTTGGCGATCTGGTTGAACAACTGGTCCGCCGCCACCAGCGCGAAGTCGGGATACATGATCTCCACCACCGGGCGCATGCCGTTCAAGGCCGCCCCCAGCGCCAGGCCGGTGAAGCCGTTCTCGCAGATCGGCGTGCCGATAAGGCGGTCCGGAAAATGGTCGCCGATATCCTTGGTGGCGCCGGCCGTGCCTCCTTTCAGGCGATGCACGTCCTCGCCCAGGATGAAGATGCCGTCGTCGCGCTGCATATTCAGCAGCATGGCGCGCGAGATCACGTCCTGGAACTTGGCGTCCGCCAGATCGGCCGGCGCCTGCTCCTCCAGCTCGACGGCACGCAGGCCCTTGAGCTCGCCCAGGTCGCCGCGGATGCCGCTGTCCACGCTGGCCGGATCCGGCCACAGTTCGGGGCGGATACGCTGCGCGGCCTCGTCGCCATAGTTCTCCAGCAGCCGGTCCAGCGCGCCGTCTATCAACTCGTCGGCACGGCCTTCCAGGCGGACCATGCCGGCGTCGTCGATCAGGCCGAGCGACTTCAGCTGCGCCGGGAAGGTCGAAATGGGATCACGCACGCCCCAGGCCTCTTCCTCGTCCTTGTCGCGGTAGCGGAAAGCGCTGCCCTTCAGGGCGCCAGATTGGTGCAGGTAGCGGTAGGTCTGCGCTTCCAGCAACACCGGCCCGCGGTCGCGGCGGATGATGGCGCGAGCCTCCTGCATGGCCAGGCGCGCCGCGACGACATCCATGCCGTCGAACTCGATGGCCGGCACGCCCAGGGACAGGCCGCGCGCCGACAGGCGGGTTTCGCGGGTCTGCTCCGACACGTGCGTGGACACCGCGTACAGATTGTTTTCCACGAAGAATATCGTCGGCGTGTTGTAGAGCGCCGCCAGGTTCATGGCCTCGTAGGCCGCTCCGCTCTGCATGGCGCCGTCGCCGAAGAAGGCCACGGACACGTGATCGCGCCCGCGCAGCTTGTCGGCGAAGGCGTAGCCCACCGCGTGCGAAGGGTTGCCGCCCACGATGGCATTGGAGCCATAGATGCCCGCCTCGGGATAGCGCAGGTGCATGGAGCCGCCGCGCCCGCCGCAATAGCCTGGCGTCAGGCCCAGGATCTCGGCATAGGTCCGATAGACCACGTCGCGGTGGGCGTCCAGCGTATCCGAGGCCAGCGGCGAATAATCCGCCGGCGTGGCGTGGTTCAGCGCCTTGGCCAGGAACTGGTGGTGCATGCGATGGGTGCCGTTGATCTTGTCCGCCGACTCCAGCATCGACATGACGCCCACGGCCGCCCCATCCTGGCCGATGCTGGAATGCGCCGGACCATGCAGGATACCGCCCACGCTCAGCTTCAAGAGCTTTTCCTCGAAGCGCCGGATCAGTATCAGCTGCTCCAGCATGCGGACCATTTCGCGCGGCTCGATGGCCTGCGCGTCCGCGGCGGTGGCGCTGAGCCGCCACCAAGGCGTCTCGGTATGCAGGGCGGCAAGCCGCGAGGTCTTCGCGGCGGGCGCCGCGCCTTCATTGATATGCTTCATCGATGCTTCCCTTCAGTGGGCCGCGGCCAGGGCGGCGTCCAGCGGTTCGGTCTCCTGCGCGCGCAGCAGCTTCCAGATGTGCGTGCGCAAATGCACGAACGCCTCCATGTCCATCACGTCCTCGATGCGCTCCATGCTGTCCCAGGCCTCGCGCTTGCGCACGTCGGCCACGTTGATGATTTCCTTGATCTGCCCGGGACGGCCCGTCAGCACCACCACGCGGTCGGACAGGTACACCGCTTCCTCCACGCTGTGGGTGATGAACAGCACGGTGCGCGGATTGAGCCGCGACAGCTTGACCAGTTCTTCCTGCATGACCACGCGGGTCTGGGCGTCCAGCGCGCCGAAGGGCTCGTCCATCAGCAGCACGTCGGGGTCCAGGGCATAGCTGCGGGCGATGGCCACGCGTTGCTGCATGCCGCCGGACAGCTGGTGCGGATAGGCCTGCTCATAACCCGACAGGCCCATCAGTTCTATGTAGCGCGCCACCGTCTTGGCCCGCGCCTCGCGCGTAGCGCCCTTGCACTTCAGGCCGAAGCCGATGTTCTCGGTCACGGTCTTCCAGGGAAACAAGGCGAACTGCTGGAACACGACGGCGCGGTCCGGGCCAGGTTCCTCGACTTCCTTGCCGCCCACACGCACGCTGCCGGCCGAGGGAAACTCCAGGCCGGCCGCCATGCGCATCAGCGTGGTCTTGCCGCAGCCCGACGGCCCGACGATGGAAACGAACTCCCGCTCGCCCACCTCGAAACTCACGTCATCCAGGGCCAGGAAGCTTTCCCCGCCACGGCTGAACGTGCGCTGCACCCGTTCGAAAGTAATCTGACTCATGCTTGCGTTCCTTTATTGAGAGCCGCGGCCGCAGGCCTACTTCGCGACATCGGCGACGAAGGCCCTGAGCTTGGGATCGTCCTGGATCATCTGCAGATACTTGCCCGTCACCATGGTCTTGGGATCGGGGATCTTCTTGACCACGCCCGCGGACACCATGAATTCCCCCACGCTGTTCCACCAGCCGACCATCTCCGAGGTACCGCCCGGGCCGGGCGCGAACAGCTTGGTCTGCTCCGCCAGGTCGAAGGCGGGCCGGTCGCGCAGTTCCTGCTCCAGGTACTTGTCCGGGAACTTCACGCCCACGCTGCCGAAGAAGGCTTTCAGGTAGGCCCTCGCCTCTTCGGGATGGGCCCGCTGCCAGGCCACCGCGCGCAAGTAGACCGCCAGGAAGCGGGCAACCTTGTCCGGATGCTGCTTGGCGAATGCCGGCGTCGTGAACAGGTAGCTGTGGATCGGCATCTTCAGTTCGGCGCCGGTGCAGATCACTTTTGCGCCTATGGCCTCTTGCAGGATGTAGGTGTTGGGCGCCCATACCGAAGAAATGTCGTACTTGCCGCTCATTACCGCCGCGTTGATGTCGGGCGGAGACAGATTGACGAAGCGATAGTCCTCGGGCTTGAGCCCGAACTTCCTGGACAGGCATTCCGCCGCGCCCCACTGGCCGGTGGAGTTGCTGGTGACGGGAATGGTCTTGCCCTTGAGCAGCGCCGGATTCTTCAGGTATTCGTCGGCCCGGTCCTTGGTGGCCATCAGCGTGATGATGGCGGCCTCGCCGTCGGCGAGGCCTATGGTCTGCAAGCCGTACTTCGACGCCCCCAGCAGCGACGGAATATTGCCCGCCCCGCCCACGTCCCATGATCCGGACGCGCCCGCCGCGATCTCCAATGCGCCGGAGGCGAAGGTCGAGATCTCCGGCTTCAGGCCCACCTCTTGCCACCAGCCTTTCTCGCTGGCGATGTACCACTCCAGCGCCCACCGCTGCGGCTGCTGGCCGATGCGGATGGTGAACAACTCTGCGCCCGCGGGCGCGGCCTGGGCCGCCGCCTGTCCGGGTCCCCCCAGCCAGCACCCGATCACGAGCGCTGCCAAGGCCTTGAGGCCTTTGTAGTGTTTCATCTGTCTCTCTCCAGTATGGAATGCCGCCAACTGCACCGCCTGCCTCTACGCCCTCCTCTTGTGGATCACCGCGACCAATTGCGCTGCACCCGGCGCTGCAAGGCGCGCATGCCGTAGTCGATGCCCGCGCCTATCAGGCCGATGGTGATCATTCCGCTGATCACGATGGCGGGCTCCAGATTGCTGCCGCCCTGCACGATCATGTAGCCCAGCCCGGTGGACCCCACGATGAGTTCCGCGCCGATCAATGACTGCCAGCCGAACCCCGCGCCGACCCGGATGCCGGCGACGATGTGCGCCAGCGATGCCGGCAGCAGGATCTCGGTCAGCGTCGCCCAGCGCCCGGCCCCCAGCATCTGGCCGGCCTCGATCAGGGCGCGATCGATCTGCTTGGCGCCGCGGTAGGCGTTCAGCACGCAAGGCGCGAAAGCCCCGGCAAAGATCACCAGCGTGGGCGACAGGAAGCCGGTGCCGAACCAGAAGATCGCGAACGGCACCCAGGCAATGGGAGGAATGAAGCGGAACGCCTCGAACACCGGCGCCACCGCCCAGTCCAGGGCCTTGAAACGCCCCATGAACAGCCCCAGCGGCACGCCCAACAGGACCGCGAGGGAGAAGCTGATCAGGAATTTCTCCAGGCTGGCCAGCAGATGCATCTGCAGCACCGAACCCGCATAGGGCTCGCGCGTGTGTTCGGCCATGCTGCGCAACACCGTCAGCGGCCCCGGCAGGAAGGCCGGCGACACCAGCCCCAGGCCGGAGAGCAGCGCCCAGCCGCCAAACAGCGTGGCGATGCCCAGAGCCGGCATCAGCCAGCGTTCCAACACCCGGCGCGAGACGATGGCGTGGCCGCTGCCACGGAGTGCCCTGTTCATGCTTTCCATGGCATCACCCTGCGTTCGATTTGCGCCAGCAGCGCCGACATCAGCATGCCCATGCCGGCCACGGCAGCCATGGCCACCACGATCATTCCCGAGTTCAGGTCGCGGGTGGCGATGATCAGCACATGGCCCAGACCGATGAAAGAGCCGACCAGTTCCGCGGCCACCAGCACCATCCAGCAGGCCTGCAGCGAAGTCCGCAGCCCCGTGAAGATGGCGGGCAATGCGCCAGGCACGATGACATCCAGCAGCATGCGGCGACCGACGGCGCCATTGACGCGCGCCGCCTGGATCAGCGTGTCGTCGATGTTGCGCACGCCGGTATAGGTGTTGATCACGGTGGGCGCGAAGGCCGCCAGCCAGATCACGAAGACCTTGGCGCTGGTACCCAGTCCGAACCACAGGATGGTCAGCGGAATCCAGGCAATCGGCGCGATCGGCCGGACGATCTGGAACACCGGGTTGACGTAGGCCTCGACCAGCCGGCTCTGCCCCATCAGGATGCCCAGCGGCACGCCGGTCAGCGCCGCCGCGGCGAAGCCGTACAGCACCAGCCCGGTGCTGGACGTGATGTGCTGCAGCAGCGTGCCATCGGCATAGCCCTCGCCGGCGATCTCCAGCAAGGCATCCCAGGCATCAACCGGTGACGGCAGTTGCACCGCGCTCAGTAGTTCCAGCGGACCCGTGGCCAGATACCAGGCCAGCAGCAACACCGCAACCGAGGCGCCGCTGACCAGCCAACGCAGGGACAGGCGCCGACGTACCGGCGCGGGCGGATGGGCGGGGGGGCTGACGACAGTCATGGCAGCGCTCCGGTCGAGCAGAGCCAGGGCGCCGGCGACGGCGCGGGGGGACAGGGGATGCCGGGCCATGTCAATGCGTCCTCAGCACGATCTTGGCCGACGCCGCGCGGCCGCCGTCCAGGTCGGAGAAGGCCTGCGCGCCCACTCCCAGCTCGCGCTCCTCGACCCAGGACAGATCGCCAAAGACGCCCCGATGCAGCGCGTCCACGGTCGCCCACAGGTCGGCGCTGGTGTAGGTGTAGGCGCCGATCAAGGTGATCTCGTCCAGCGTCAGCCGCCGCATGTCGATCTCGCTGGCCCAGTCCTGCAGGCCGATATGCAGCATGACGCCGCCTGGTTGGACCGCGGCCAGCGCGGCCGGACGCGTGAGCTTGCCGCCCACCGCGTCCACCACCAGTTCATAGGCGCCCTGCGCCGGAGCAGTCTGGCGCGGGTCGAAGGCCATGCAGCCGGCATGCTGCTGCGCCGAGGCGCGCCGCAGCGGGTTGGTTTCGGCCAGGCTGACGCGGCAACCCTGGCTGCGCAGCAGCAGCGCCGTCAGCAGGCCGATGGCGCCGCCGCCCACGACCAGCGCCCGGGCTTCGGCCAGCGGACGGAACAGTGCCCGCTGCGCCAGCGCCACGCCGTGCAAGGCGGTGGCCGCCGGCTCGGTCAGCGCGGCGGCGGCGGCCGGCATGTCCTGCGGCACGGGAATCAGGCAGCGTTCGGGGATGGCCATGAATTCGGCGAACGCACCGGGACGCGTCATGCCCACCATGCCGCGGTTGCGGCACAGATTGTTGCGGCCCTGCACGCAGAAATCGCAGTGGCCGCAATGGATCAGCGGGTTGCCGGTGACCCGCTGGCCAGCGCGGCTGCCGCCTACCCGCGTGCCGACGAACTCGTGCCCCAGGATCAGCGGCGGATTGCGGCGCGGGTCATGCCCGTGATAGGCGTGCATGTCGGAGCCGCAGATGCCCACGGCCTCGATGCGCAGCAGCGCGTCGCCGTCCGCCGGCGCCGGATCGGGTTCCTCGCGGTACGTCAGCTGGCTGGGCGCGGTGTAGACAAGGGCTTTCATGGCGGGACTCCACGGAGATGCCGGTCAGCGGGCCGAAAAGCCGCCGTCTATGAACAGGGTCTGCCCGGTGATGTAGGCCGAGGCCTCGCTCGCCAGGAACACGGCCGCGCCGTGCAGGTCCTCCAGCCGGCCGTTGCGTCCGATCATGGTGCTGGCAGCCAGCGCCTGCACGCGGGCCGGATCGCTCATTACCGGCGCGGTCAGCGGCGTCTCGAAAAAGCCCGGGGCGATCGCATTGCAGGTGACGCCGTGGCGCGACCAGTACTCGGCGATGGCGCGGGTCAGCTGCATCAGGCCGCCCTTGGACGCGCCATAGGGCGCGCTGTCCGGAAAGGCGCGCACGCACTGCAGCGAGGTGATGTTGATGATGCGGCCCCAGCCGCGCTCGCGCATGGCAGGCGCCAGCGCGCGGGTCAGCAGGAACGGCGCGGTCAGGTTGATCGCCAGCGAACGGTCCCAGTCCTCGTCGGCGGTGTCCTCGAAGGGCTTGCGCACATTGATGCCCGAGGCGTTGACCAGGATGTCGGGCGCGCCGAACGGCCGGGCCGCGCGGGCGGCAAAACCGCTTAGCGCATCACGGTCGGCCAGATCGCAGGGCAAGGCGCGCGCGTGCAGCCCTTCGTCTTCGAACTCGCCTGCGGCAAAAGCCAGCTCCTGCTCGCGCCGCGCCACCAGCACCACGCTGGCGCCGGCCCGCGCCAGCGCCAGGCCGATGGCCTTGCCGATGCCGGAACTGCCGCCGCTTACCAAGGCGACGCGGCCATCCAGGTCGAACAGGCGGGACATATCGTTCTGCATGATGGCCTCACTCCCGCACGGGTTCGCCCAATTCGAAGGATTCCTGGGGGAAGTACTTGGCCAGGCGGTCGTCCGCCGTGCGCGCATGCGCCTCCATGCCTTCCAGGCGCGAGATCCGGGCTGTCACCTGGGCGGTATCGCGGCTGGCCTGGCGCGTCATGCGCTGCCAGGTGACGGTCTTGATGAACTTGTGCACCGACAGCCCGCCCGAATAGCGCGCCGCGCCCTTGGTGGGCAGGATGTGGTTGGTGCCGCTGGCCTTGTCGCCGAACGCCACCGTGGTTTCCTCGCCCAGGAACAGCGAGCCATAGCAGGTCAGGTGCCGGAACCACCAGTCCAGATCCTCGCAATGGACCTCCAGGTGTTCGCTGGCGTAGCGGTCCGAGACCGCCACTGCCTCTTCGCGGGTATCGCACAGCACCACCTCGCCATAGTCGCGCCAGGCGGCGCCGGCCGCGTCCCGCGCGGTGGGCGGCAAGGACTCGATCAGCTCGGGCACCCGCTGCAGCACGGATTCGGCCAGGACCCGGTCGGTGGTAATCAGCCAGGCCGGCGACTCGTGTCCGTGCTCGGCCTGCCCCACCAGGTCGGAGGCGACGATAGCCGGATCCGCCGAGGCGTCGGCGATGATGCAGACCTCCGACGGGCCTGCGAAGACGTCGATGCCTACGCTGCCGAACAGCATGCGCTTGGCCTCCGCCACGAATTTGTTGCCCGGCCCGACAATGATGTCGGCCGGTTTACCGGTGAACAGGCCGTAGGCCATGGCGGCGATCGCCTGTACGCCCCCCAGCGTCATCACGGCGTCCACCCCTGCCACCTTCATGGCGTACAGCACCTGCGGATGTATGCCCTCGCCGCGGTAGGGCGTGGAGCAGGCGATAACCGTGGGCACCCCGGCCGCCTTGGCGGTGGCGATGCTCATGTAGGCGGACGCGATGTGCGCATAGCGCCCCGTGGGCACGTAGCAGCCCGCCACGTTGACAGGTATCAGCCGCTGCCCGGCGACCAGGCCCGGCGCCAGCTCCAGTTCGAACTCGCGCACCGAAGCCATCTGCGCCTGGGCGAACTTGCGCACCTGGCCGGCGGCGAATTCGATGTCGCGCTTGATGCCGTCGGGGATGGCTGCGGTACGCCGTTCGATCTCGGCGGCGCCGACCAGGATGTCCCCCTCCCATTTGTCCAGGCGCCGGGCATAGTCGCGCACCGCGGCCTCGCCGCCGGACTTGATGTTCGCCAGCATCTCGGCGGCGACTTCGCGCGCGGCGGCCTCATTGCCCTGGGGCTGTTTCGCCGCGGATTTGAGCTTGCTTACTGCCATGGTGTGGCCTCGCGGAAGAAGGATGAAGCTCAGTTGGTCTTGTTGGCGAAGGTCTTGAGCGCCGGGGTCTGGTCGACGCGCTTCATGTAGTCGTCCGTGATGTAGGTCTTGGGATCCGGCACCTCGGTGATGGTGCCCACGCCCTTCAGGTAGCCCGACAGGGCCTCATAGGCGTTGTCCAGCGTGGACTTGCCGCCGGCGCGCGACATCAGCTTGAGCTGCTCGTCCAGCGTGAAGATCGGCCGATCCAATTCCTGCCCCAGATAGCCGTCGTTGAGCTTGATGCCGTTGGCCTGGAACAACTTGCGCAGGTAGCCCATGGCTTCCGCCTTGTTGTTTTTCTCGAAACTGACGGCCCGCAGGTACACCGCCAGGAACTTGGCGACCGCGTCCGGATTCTGCTGCGCGAATTCGCCACGCGCCACCAGCGCGCCCGGGATCATCACGCCGGCGTCCTTGCCGCTGCATACGACTTCGGCGCCGATCTGCTCGTTGAGCGTGTAGAAGTTGGGCGCCCAGGTGCCGGCCAGCATGCCGTTGCCGCCGGTGAAGGCGGACACCAATTGCGCCGGAGCAAGCGTCACCACGCTGACGTCGCTGCGCTGCATGCCCCACTTCTTCAGGCAGGCCATGGTCGCGTATTCGCCCGTGGAGTTGGGGCTGAGCAGGATCTGCTTGCCCTTCACTTCCTTGGCCGCATTGCTGCGCACGGCCGCGGCGTTCTCTTTGCGCGCCATGACGCCGTTGGCGGTGGATTCATCATTGGTGACGCCCAGCGTCACGATGCCGTAGCGCTGCGCGCCCAGCACCGCCGGCGGCGACCCCGTGCCGCCCACGTCCCAGGACTTTGAGGCGGAGCCGGCGATCTGCTGCGCGCCCGCGGGATACACCACGAATTCCGGCTTCAGGCCCGCTTCGGCCCACCAGTTTTTTTCCGTGGCGATGTAGATCGGCAGCGCCCAATAGGCGATCTGGTAGCTGACCTTGATGGGCGTCGGCGCCTGGGCCGACACGGACGGGCTCAACAGCAAGGCGCCCAGCGGCGCCAGGCACAGACCCAGGATGCGGGGGATTCTCGACATGCTTAGTCTCCAGATAGTGGATTCCGGTCTGCATGCGCGAGCTGCCGCGGCATTCCCCGGATAGCAGGCCCGGATCTGCGTCTGGGCTCGGTTTTTTGAAAGCGCATACAGAGAATAAGCGCGCAGCCATCTCATTCAACCCCGAGAAAACCCTAGAAATCACCCACAGCGTTTCAATAACTGTATATTCACATCATCCAATTTCTGAAAGCGCTTTCAAAAAATGAAGCGAAAGTCAGCGCCCCTATCCGGGGACACCCTGAAGTCGATTGCCGCCAGCGGCGGCATCTCCTCGGCCACCTTGTCGCGGGTGCTGAACCACCCCGAACAAGTGCGGCCGGACCTGCGCGCCCGCGCCATGGCGCTGCTGGCGCAAGCCGGCTACGTGCCGCACGGCGCTGCCCGTTCGCTGGCGTCGCGCAAGACCCGCACCATGGGCGCCATCATTCCCACCGTGGACAGTGCGCTGTTCGCCAAGCTGGTCGACGGCATGCAGCAGACCATCCATGAACACGGCTACCAGCTGCTGCTGGCCAGCACCAACTACAGCCCGGCGCGCGAAGCCGGCGAAGTGCGGGCGCTGATCGAGCGCGGCGTGGACGCCATGATGCTGGTCGGGCGCAGCCGCGACCCCGAGATCTACGAGCTGCTGCAGTCCAAGGGCATCCCCTTCGTCACCACCTGCCATTACGACGCCGCCGATGCCTGGCCCATGGTGGGCTGGGACAACGCCGCCGCGGCGCAGCGCATCGCCGACTACTTGCTGGACATCGGCCACCGCCGCCTCGGCGTGATCGCCGGCATTTCCAAGGACAACGACCGCGCCGCCGACCGCGTGGCCGGCTTCACGCGCGCGCTCAAGCGCCGCGGCATCGACCTGCCGCCGCAATACGTCATCGAAAAGCCCTACACCGTGCCGGAAGCCCGCCGCGCCATGGCCACGCTGCTGCGCCTGCCCGAGCCGCCCACCGCGGTCATGTGCGGCAACGACATCCTGGCCTACGGCGCGCTGCAGGAGTGCCTGTGGCAGAACCTGCGCGTGCCCGAGCAGATTTCAATCACCGGCTTCGACAACATCGAAATGGCCGCCCATTGCCGGCCAGGCATCACCACCCTGAACGTGCCGGCCTTCGAGCTGGGCCAGCGCGCTGCCAGCATTCTGCTGGCGGCCGACGCCGACACGCCGCCCGAGAACGTCTGCATCGAACTGGAACTGATCGTCCGCGACACCACCGCGCCGCCGCGCAGCAGCACCAGTGCGCGGCTAGGCAGCTGACCACACCGGAGCAAGCCCCATGGAACACACCGAATCACCCCGCATCGCATTCCTGGGCCTGGGCGTCATGGGGAGCGCGATGCTGCGCAACCTGGCCGCGCAGGGGTATGAAGTATCAGGCTACGACGTCGTGCCCGCGGCCATGGAGCGCTTGGCCGACACGGGTTTCCGGCGCGCCGCCACGCCGCTGGACGCCGCCCGCGGCTGCGATGTGGCGATCACCATGCTGCCCACTTCCGCGCATGTCCGCGACGCCCTCTTCGGCGCCGATGGCGCGGCCGCGGGCTTGAATCCGGGCGCCCTGGTCATCGAAATGAGCACGGGCGATGCGGTCGCGACTGACCGCATCGCCGCCGACCTCGCGGGCCTGGGCCTGCGCTGCATCGACGCCCCCGTGGGGCGCACGCCGCGCGAGGCGGCGCAGGGCAAGGCGCTGATCATGGCTGGCGGCGCGCAGGCCGACTTCGACCAGGCCGCGCCCATCTTCGCCGCCATGGCCGACGAGATCGTGCATGTCGGTCCTTTCGGCTCGGGCATCCGGCTCAAGCTGGTCAACAACTACATGTCCATGGTCGGCATGGTGCTGACGGGCGAAGCGCTGATGTTCGCCGCCAAGCTCGGGCTGGACCGCGCCACCGTCGTCAAGGTGTTGTCCAACACCACTGCCGGACGCGGACAGCTCCTGACCAATTTCCCCGGCAAGGTGCTGGCGGGCGACATCAGTCCCGACTTCCCCATGCGCATGGGCTACAAGGACATCAACCTGGCCATGAACCTGGCCGCCTCGGTGGGCGCGCCGCTGGGCCTGGGCGGCTACGCCCGCGAGATGTTCGCGCTGGCCAAATCCTGGGGCCGGCAGGAGCAGGACTGCACCGCCATGCTGCTGCTGCTCGAAGACGTGGCCCATCTGGAGCGCGACGCCGCGAGGTCCGGCCATGAGTGAACACATCGCCACCCTGCCCGCGCGCCGGCCGCGCGCCTCGCGCCGCAGGATTACCGTGGGCGTGGCCGCCGTCGCCGTGGCCTTCACCGCCTGGTGGATCGTGTCGGCGCTGGGCCTGGTCAACGGCGCGCGCTTTCCCACGCCGCTCACGACCTGGCAGGCCGCCGTGCAGCTGTCGCGCGACTCCGGCTACGCCGGCGGCACGCTGTTCCAGCACATCGGCCACAGTCTGCGCCTGGTGTTCCTGGGCTTTCTGGTCGCCATCGGCACCGGCGTGCCGCTGGGCCTGCTGATGGGATTCAGCAAACGCATCGACGCGCTGGTCGGGCCGGTGTTCTCGTTGCTGCGCCCGATTCCGCCGCTGGCCTGGATTCCGCTGGCCATCCTTTGGCTGGGGCTGGGCGACCCGGCGAAGATCTTCCTGATCTGGGTGTCCTCGTTCACGCCGGCCGTGATCAACACCTATGCCGGCGTGCGCAACATCGATCCCACGCTGATCGAAGCCGCGCGCGTGCATGGCGCGGGCAATCCGCTGCGCATGCTGCGCGACGTGCTGATCCCCGGTTCCATGCCCATGATCTTCACCGGCCTGCGCCTGTCGCTGCAGACCGCGTGGATGACCCTGGTGGCAGCGGAACTCATCGGCGCCTTCATCGGCCTGGGCAAGGTGCTGGACACCGCGGCGCTGGACATCCGGCCCGGCATGATCCTCTACGCCATGGTCTGGGTGGGCCTGCTGGGCGCGGTGATGACCCGCGGACTGGAATGGATCGAAAAGAGGGCATTGCCATGGCTACGCTGACACGCGCCTCGGGCGACTCGCCCGCCTTCACCTTCGGCCTGTCGTGCCTGGGGCTGGCCGGATTCTTCATGGCCTGGCACCTGTTGAGCGTGGGCGGGGTCTTTCCGCCCAACTACCTGCCTGGCCCGCTGACCGTGCTGCGGACCATCGTGCAGTACAGCAACGAGCCCTATTCCGGCGCCACGCTCTGGACGCACCTGGGCGCCAGCCTCTACCGCTTCGCCTGCGGCTTCCTGCTGGCCGCGGCGGTGGGCATTCCGCTGGGCCTGATGATGGGCTGGTACCGCTGGCTGGACGACGTGGTCAGCCCGTTCTTCGATGCGCTGCGCTTCGTGGCGCCGATCGCCTGGGTGCCCTTCGCCGGCCTGTGGTTCGGCACCGGCATAGGCGGCCCCACCCTGATCATCTTCGCGGGCGCCTTCCCGCCCTGCCTGATCAGCGCCTACCGCGGCGCCAAGTTCGTCGACACGCGCCTGCTCGAAGCCTCGCGCACGCTGGGCGCGAGCGGCCCGCGCATCGTCGCCGAAGTGCTGCTGCCGGCCTCGCTGCCGTCCATCCTGGCCGGCCTGCGGGTCAGCGCCGGCATAGGCTGGCAGTCGCTGGTGGGCGCGGAACTGATCGTGGTGGGCAACGGCATCGGCTACATGATGGTGCAGGGGCAGCTCAACGTCGCCACCAATATCGTCATGGCCGGCATGATCGCCATCGGCATCGTCGGCATAGGCATCGACCTTGCCCTGCGCCTGTTCGAACAGCGCCTGAAGGCGCGCTGGGGAAGATGAATGGATGATTCCACAACGGACCCGACCCTGTCGGTCATCGTTACCGGCGGCGCCAGCGGCATCGGCGCGGCGGTGTGCAGGCGCGTGGTGCAGGCGGGCGGCCACGTCGCCATCCTGGACCTGAACCTGGACGCCGCGCAGGCGCTGGCGCAGGAACTCGGCCCGCGCGCCGTGGCGGCCCCGGGCGACGTGCTGGACGAGGCCGGGCTGCGGACTGCGCAAGAGCAGCTTGCCGCCCTCCTGCCGCCGGCCACGGGACTGGTGAACTGCGCCGGCATCGCCCAGGTTCCCACCGCCATCGAGGACTATCCGGTCGAGGCCTGGGAACGGGTGGTGGATTCCCATCTGAAGGGCACCTACACATCCTGCCGCGTGTTCGGCAGCGCCATGGCCGCGCGCGGCCGCGGCGCGGTCGTCAACGTGGCGTCCGTGCTGTCGTTCCGTCCCGGGCCGGTGCTGGCCTACGGCCCGGCCAAGGCGGCGGTCGTGAACCTGACCGAGGCTCTTGCCGTGCACTGGGCGCGGCGCGGGGTGCGCGTCAACGCCATCGCGCCAGGCTGGACCGACACGCCCTTTCTCAAGCCCAAGGAGCGGCAGGGGGAGCGCGACATGACGCCGATCCTGAACGCCACGCCGCTGGGCCGCCTGATGCAACCGAGTGAGATCGCGGAGGTCGTGTTCTTCCTGCTGTCGCCCGCGGCCGCGGTGGTCACCGGCGCCACCATTCCGTGCGACGGCGGCGTCATCGCGGGATCGGGGTGGGCGCCCTACGGAGGCTTTCCGCAAGCCACTTGAGGGCCGGCGTCGCCGCGGTTTTCCGTTAGTATTGAGCGCGCCGCAACACTACCCGCCGTCATGCTCAACACCGCCTTGCGCTATTTCCTGGAAGTCGTGGATTCGGGCTCGCTCACGGTCGCCGCGCAGAAGCTGCACGTGGCGCCGTCGGCGGTCAGCCGGATGGTGCGCAAGCTGGAGGAAGAACACCAGACCCTGCTGTTCGACCGCCATGCCCGCGGCATGGTCCTGACCGAAGCCGGCCAGTTGCTGAAGGCCTACGCGCGCCGCGCCTCGCTGGAGGCCGAGCGCGCCCGCGCCGAAATCCGCGACCTGAGCCAGATCGGCCAGAAGCTGATCCGCATTTCGGCCAACCAGGCCTTCGGACGCGAGTTACTGCCGCGCGTGATCGGTGAATTCCTCGCGGTCGAGCCCTCGCTGCGGTTCGAGCTGAACATCCTGCAGTCCTCGGAAATCAACCGCCGCGTGCGCGAGGGCGAGGACGACATCGGCATGAGCTACAACCTGTCGCCGCCCCAAGGGGTGCATGTGCAGTATGCGCGCCGCATGCCGGTGTTCGCCGTCATGGCCCCGGACCATCCGCTGGCGGACCGCAAGACGCTTTCCATGCGCGACATCGGCCAGTATCCCGTGGCGCTGATGGGGCCGGGCAGCACGATCCGCTTCATCATCGACCTGTGCTGCATGCACGAGAAGATCGAACTCAACGTGGCGATGACCTGCAATAACCAGGGCGCGATCCAGACCAGTTGCCAGCGCTGGGGCGCGATCAGCTTTTCCGGCGACCTCACGGTCATGACCTCGACCGAACGCGGCGAGCTGATCACCATCCCCATGTCCAACGCCGAACTGCACCAGCGCAACATGCACATCCAGACCATGGCCGGCCGCCAACTGCCGGCCAGCGTCACCCGCTTCGTGGAAGCGCTGGGTGCGCAGATCGACGCCGCCTATGCCCACCCCGCGTGGATGGCGGCGGGGCCGGACGCCGCCCGCTAGGGCGGGTCCGCTGGCGGGCCTGCCGCCCTAGGCAGCCAGGTCCGCAGCCCAGTCGGGCTCGCGCCAGACAGCGTCGGCGTCCAGCGGGCAGACCGGCCGTGGCAGGCCTTTGAACGCGATCTGCCGCAGGTTCGGCGTGGTCAGGCCCGGGCTGTCCACGTCGTGGATCCGCTGGTCCGGGAAGAACTCGTCGAAGCCCGCGCGGTAGTGGCCGCGGCTCTTGACGATCACGTGGCCCGCCTGGGCGATGTCGATGCCGTGCATCTCCAGCATGGCCGGCTCGGCCAACTGGCGGCGCAGGCTGCCCACCACCACTTTCATGCCCGACTCCGCAAGCTCCAGCAGGCAGGTCGCGCCCATCGAGAACTTGCGCCCGCGTAGAATGCCGCGCCGGCCCATGCCTTCGCCATCCGTCAGCTTCAGCACCCGGGCCCTTGCCGCATAGCGCCGCGAATACTCGCTCTCTACCCGGTTGAAGACCGCCTCGAATTCCGCGCCTACTCCCAGTTGCGCGGCCTGCGCGACCAGGTCCGGATCGACGAACACCCCCATCACCACGCCCGCAATGCGCGCCTCGTCAAACGCCTTGAACAGCCAGGTGGTGTTGCCCCGGCCGCCGCCGCCAGGATTGTCGGCAACGTCGGCGAACAGCAACGGCTGACTGGCCTCGCGCGCCAGCGCCACCGCGCGCGCCACGTCGACGGTATTGGCCACGTAGCGTGCGCGATCGGCCCAGCCGGCGCGCGCCACCTGCAAGGCCGTGCGGCGCGCCGCCTGCAGATCGCCGCGCGCGGTCACCGTGATGGTCACGCCGCACTTGGGCAGGTCGGAGAATACGAAGCCCGCGCACACCGCCACATTGGCAATCGGCCCTGCGCCGCGCCGCTGCGTCAGCGACGCCCCCAACGCCACCAGATCCGCATAAGGTCCGCTGGCGGTCGACAGCGTCACGGAGGGCGGCGTCAGCGGCAGGCGAACGTAGGCGGTCACCATGCGCGTGCCGTCCAGGATCTCGCGGATCATGTCGGCGGCCTCGGCGGCGCGCTCGCGCTGATCCACGTGCGGATTGGTGCGGTAGGCGATCAGGCCGTCCAGCGCATCCACGGTTTCGGCCGACACATTGCAGTGCAGGTCGTGCGTGGCCACGATGGGCACGTCGGGGCCGACCATCGCCCGCAGCAGGCGCATCAGCGCCCCTTCGGTATCGTTCTCGCCTTCCGCGGACGAGGCCCCATGGTTGGCCACGTAGATCGCGTCCACCGGCATGGCGGCACGCAGGCGCTGCTCCGCCTCGGCCAGGAAGGCGGCCCAGACGCCGGCGCTGGCCGGGCCGCCGGGCGGCGCGCCGATCACGATCAGCGGCGCGGGGGTCCAATTGCCCAGCTGGTTCATGCGGTCATAAAAACCGGCCACCTCGCTGGGCAGGCGGCTGGGGCCGCGCACCAGTTCGCTGATGGTATCGCCGGCTTCCCAGCACTGCGCCTGGAAGTCGGCTTCCACCGAGGGCGGGCAGAACGCATTGGATTCCAGGTGAAAGCCAAGAATGGCGACCTTTGGGGCCTTGCTGCTCATACGGAACTCCCCAATCCTCAGGCTTTGTGCAACGTGTAGAACAGCGACATCTGCGGCTGGAAATCCTTCCAGTTGCTGCGCAGCGCACTGACCGGATAGCTCGCGCCCAGCGGAATGTAGGGCACGTCCTCGAACACCTGCAGCTGGATCTCGCGGCAGATCTTCTTTTGCGCGTCCAGGTCGGCGGCGTTGAACCAGTCCAGCCGCAGCTGTTCCAGGCGTTCGCTGGTGGGCCAGCCGAACCAGGCCTGCTTGCCGTTGCCGCGCAGTGCCAGATGGCCGGCCGGGTCCAGGTTGTTGGGGCCGGTGTTGCCGGTGAACGCCACGCTCCAGCCGCCCGCGGTGGGGGCTTCCTGGTTGTTGCGGCGCTGCACGGCGGTGCCCCAGTCCATGGTCTGCAGGTCCACCTTGAAGCCCAGGCGCTTGAACAGGTCCGCTGTCACCAGGGCCGCGGCGTGCCAGGTCGGGAAGTCCACCGGATCCAGCAGCACCACGGTTTCGCCCTTGTAGCCGGCCGCCTTGATCGCCGCGCGCGCCGCGTCGATGTCGCGCTTGCCGGTCAGCTTGTCCATGCCGGCATCGCTGTCCATGGGCGAACCCGGCACGAACACGCCGCAGCGGTCGCTCCAGTATTCCGGGAAGTCGGCGCCGTTCATGGCCGTCATGTATTCGGTCTGGTTGACGGCGCTGAGCACCGCGCGGCGGATGGCCGGGTTGTCGAACGGCGCGTGCAGATGGTTGAAGCGCATCACGCCGATGGTGGGCAGGCTGCGCTTGACCAGCTTGATGTTCGGGTCCTGGCTCAGGATGGGCAGGAAGTCGCTGTCCACCATCTCGACGCCGTCGACCTCGTTGGCCTGCAACGCCGCGATCGCGGTGGCGCGGTCCGGGATGATGTGCCAATGCACTTCGTCCACGTGCGCCAGTTTGGGACCGGCGGTGAAGACCGGCTTGCGGTCTTCCTTGCGCGGCGCATAGCCGGCGAACTTCTCGTACACCACGCGCGAGCCCGACACCCACTTGCTGGCGGCGAAGGTGAACGGGCCGCTGCCGACCATTTCCTTCACGGCCTCGGTCTCGGGCTGTTTGGCCAGGCGTTCGGGCATGATGCAGGCCATGTTGCCGGATTGGCGGCCCAGTGCGTGCAGGATCAGCGGGAACGGCTTCTTGAGCTGGAACTGGATGGTCTTGTCGTCCGGCGCGGAGAGCGATTCCGTGGCCTGCATCAGCGACCGGCCCATCAGGTCTTTCTTGGCCCAGCGCTGGATGCTGGCGACCGCGTCCTGCGCGCGCACCGGCGCGCCGTCATGGAACGCCAGCCCGTCGCGCAGAGTGATCTTCCACAGCAGTCCGTCGTTCTCGCTGACGTGGCCGGCGGCCATCTGCGGGCTGGGCTGGTATTGCTCGTCCAGCCCGTACAGCGTGTCGAACACCAATTGGGCGTGGACCTGGGTCATGGCCACGGTGGTGAACATGGGGTCCAGCAAGGTCAGGTCCGCCTGGGGTACCCAGCGGAACGAGGTCTTGGAGGGCGCGGCCCAGGACATGCCGGGCAAGGCCCAGGCGGCCGCCGAAGCGGAAGAAGCCAACAGGAAATTCCTACGATCCATTTTCTATCTCCGGGATAAAAAGGAAAAACTCAGTACGCGCCGCCGATACGGTGCCGCGCCACGAAATGCCCATCACCCACCTGCACCAGCGGCTGCACCACGGGCTCGTCGCCCACCGCGCGCGCCGGACTGGGCAATTCACTCAATTCCAGTGCGGCGCGGCGTCGCGCCGCAGGATCCGCGATAGGCACGGCCTGCATCAGCTTGCGGGTGTAGGCATGCTGCGGATTCTCGAAAATCGCCTGGCGCGGGCCGATCTCCACGATCTGGCCCAGGTACATCACCGCGACCCGGTGGCTGATGCGCTCCACCACCGCCATGTCGTGCGAGATGAACAGGTAGCTCACGCCCAGGTCGCGTTGCAGGTCGATCAGCAGGTTCACGATCTGCGCCTGGATCGACACGTCCAGCGCGGACACCGACTCGTCGGCAATCAGCACCTTGGGATCCACCGAGAGCGCCCGCGCGATGCAGATGCGCTGGCGTTGGCCGCCGGAAAACTCGTGCGGCCAGCGCCGCATCATCGACGCATCCAGCCCCACCCGCTCAAACAGTTCCGCCGCGCGCCGATCGGCCGCCGCGCCGCTATGCAAGCTGTGGATCAGCATCGGCTCCTTGACGCATTCCCCCACCCGCATGCGCGGATTCAGCGAGGCGAACGGGTCCTGGAACACGAACTGCATGTTCCTACGCAGCGCCAGCAGTGACGCGGGATCATCCTGGCTTACCGGCTTGCCCTGGAACGCGATGGTGCCGCGCGTGGTCTTGGCCAGCCGCAGCAGCGAACGCCCCGTCGAAGTCTTGCCGCAACCCGACTCGCCCACCAGCGCCAAGGTTTCGCCCGCGTGCAAATCGAAACTGACCTGTTCCACCGCGTGCACCCGCTTCTTGACCCGGGCAAACACGCCGCCGCGCACGTCAAAGCGCGTGACCAGGCCGCGCACGCTCAGCACCACCTCGTCCTTGGCGGGCACCGCCGCAGGCTCGGCCGCCTGTCCCGCCGCGCTGTCCGACAGCAAGGGGAAGCGCGCCGGCAGCGTGGTGCCCCGCATCGCACCCAAGCGGGGCACGGCGGCCATCAAGGCCTGGGTATACGGATGCTGCGGCGCCTTGAATAGCCCCTGCACGTCGTTGTGCTCGACCACGTCGCCCTTGCGCATGACCATGACGCGGTCCGCCACCTCTGCCACCACGCCCATGTCGTGCGTGATGAAGATGACGCCCATGTCCATCTCGTGCTGCAGCTCGCGGATCAGTTGCAGGATCTGCGCCTGGATGGTGACGTCCAGCGCCGTGGTGGGCTCATCCGCTATCAGCAGCGCCGGCTTGCAGGCCAGCGCCATCGCGATCATCACGCGCTGGCGCATGCCGCCCGACAGCTCATGCGGATAACGGCCCATGATGGCGCCGGCGTCCGGGATGCGCACCTGGTCGAGGATGCGCCGGGCGGCGGCTTGCGCCGACCTGGCGTCGCCCGGCTGGTGCAGCCGGATCGCTTCGACGATCTGCGACCCCACCGTGAACACCGGGTTCAGCGAGGTCATGGGTTCCTGGAAGATCATGCCCAGGTCGTTGCCGCGCATGGCGCGCATGCTGTCTTCGGAGGCCGCAATCAGGTCCACGGTCTGACCAGCCCCGCGATGGAAGATCATGCGTCCGCTTTCGATCCGGCCGCCGCCGAACTCCACCAGCCGCATGACGGCCAGCGAGGTCACCGACTTGCCCGACCCGGATTCGCCCACGATGGCCAGCGTCTCGCCGCGGTCCACGTGCAGGCTCAGCGACTTCACTGCGCGGAACGTATTTTCGCCACGGCCGAAGGCGATCGACAGGTCTTCGATTTCCAGCACGCGCCGGTTCTGTATCGTCGTATTCATGGATCAGATCCTCTTGGCCATGCGCGGATCGACCGCGTCGCGCAAACCGTCGCCCAGCATGTTGATTGCCAGGATCGTGATGGACAGGAACACTGCCGGGAAGGCAATCAGGTGCGGCTTGATCTGCCACAGCGCGCGGCCTTCGGCCATGATGTTGCCCCATGACGGCACCGACGGCGGCACGCCCGCGCCGATGAACGACAGGCTGGCTTCGGCCAGGATGGCCACGCCGCAGATGTAGGTGGCCTGCACCATCAGCGCCGCCAGCGTGTTCGGGAAAATATGCCGCAGGACGATGCGCAAGCGGCTGGCGCCGGCCGCCACGGCCGCCTCCACATAGGGCTGTTCGCGCAGCGACAGCACCAGGCCGCGCACCAGGCGCACCACGCGCGGCACCTCGGCGATGGTGATCGCGATGATCACGTTCTGCAGCGATGCGCGGGTCAGCGCGATCAGCGCGATGGCCAGCAGGATGGTGGGAATGGACATGAAGCCGTCCATGATCCGCATCACCACCGCATCCACCCAGCGCACAAAACCCGCCGCCAGCCCGATCAGCACGCCGATCACAGTGGACAGCGCGGCCACGGTAAAGCCCACGATCAGCGAGACGCGCGCGCCGTAGATCACCCGCGAGTAGACGTCGCGCCCCAGCAGGTCGGTGCCGAACCAGAACTGCGCATTCGGCGAGCGCGTGCGGTGTATGGGAGACAGCGCGGTCGGATCCACGGTGCCCAGCCAGGGCGCGCACAGCGCCACCAGGAACAGCAGGAGCAGCAGCGCGCCGCCCACGGCGGTCGTCGGATGCCGCTTGAGAAAGCCGGTAAAGGTATTCATCAGTACTTGATCCTCGGGTCAAAGGCGCGATAAAGCAGATCGACCAGAAGGTTGACCAGCACGTACATGAAGCTGAACAGCAGGATCACGCCCTGGATGACGGGGTAGTCGCGCCGCAGGATGGCGTCGACCACCAGGCGGCCCAGGCCGGGGATGGAGAACACCGTCTCGGTCACGACCGTGCCGCTGATCAACAGGGCCACGCCGCTGCCAATGACGGTGATGATGGGCACCGCCGCGTTCTTCAAGGCATGGCGGAACAGCAGGCCGCGGTTGCCCACGCCCTTGGCGCGCGCGGTGCGCACATAGTCCTGGCTCAGCGTTTCCAGCAGCGTGGCGCGCGTGATGCGCGTGATCAGCGCCACGTAGACGCTGCCCAGCGCCAGCGCCGGCAGCACCAGCGTATGCACCGAGGCCCAGAAGCCGGTGGCGAGCGGCACATAGCCCTGCACCGGGAACCAGCGCAGTTGCAGCCCGAAGATCCAGGCCAGCAGATAACCCACCGCGAAGGAAGGCACGGAGAAGCTGAACACCGCCAGGACCATGATGCCGCGGTCCTGCAAGCGGTTGTGCTTCCAGGCCGCCAGCGCGCCGATCGGGATGGCCACGGCCACCGACACGATCAGCGTCATCACCATCAGCGAAAACGTCGGCACCAGCCGCTGGCCGATCATGTGGCTGACCGGCAGGCCGGTGAACAGCGACGTGCCCAGGTCGCCATGCAGCACGTTCCAGCCCCATTCGCCGAAGCGATGCAGGAACGGCTGGTCCAGGCCCAGCGTGGCGCGGATGCGCGCGATGTCCTGCGGCGTGGCGTCTTCGCCGGCCAGCAGCGCTGCCGGGTCGCCCGGCGCCAGATCCAGCAGGCCGAATACGAACAGCGCGACGAACAGCATGACGGGCAGCGTCATAAGCAGCCGTCGCAATGTGTACGAGAGCATTGATTCCCCTTGTCTAGTGATGCCGCGGCCCGGTGCGATGCCTGGCCGTGATCCCGAACGCCGCGCCGCGCGTGGGCGCAGGGCGACTAGCGGCGGATTCTAGATAGCAGGGAGCATTCCAACCATATCAATATTCTTAAAAAACCATTGCCTTAATTAGAATCATCGAGGAAAGCGTTGCCCTGGCTGCGTTTGCGTTTGACGCTCAGGATCGCCCGCTAGGGAATTCCCCTAGGGGCTGCGAGGGGTAAGAACCGCCGATACGGCGGATCAACAGGCAGGTGGAATCGGAGCGCTAAGCGGCGGCGTCCAGCACCGCCGCGCGGAACTCCTGCATCAGCGGCGACCAGGTAGTGCCATGGCGCGTGACCAGCGCCATGCTGCGCCGCAGGGGCCGGCCCAGCGCCACCGGCAACTCCGCGATGTCCGGACCCAGCGCGCTTTGCGGCATCAACGCCAACAGGTCCGAGGCCGCCAACAGCGCCAACGCGCCTCCGGAAAAATGCTGCACCTCCAGCGCCGCCGAAGGCTGTGCCAGGCCTGCCTCGGCATAGCGGGCCTCCAACGCATGGCGCGCCACCGAACCCGGCATCGGCAGGATCCAACGCTGGCCTGCCAGGTCGCGCAAGGCCAGCTTGCGCCGCGAGGCCAGCGGATGCTTGCGGCTGGCGGCCACGCACAATCCGTCCTCGCGGATCGGTTCCTGGTGCAGCGAACCTGGCACGTCGGCATAGATAGGCGTCACCGCCAGGTCCAGTTTGCCGCCCGCGACCTGATCGTTGAGATCGTCCGATTGCCCTTGGGTCAGTTGCACCCGTAGCGCCGGCCGGCGCGGCAACAGGCGGCGCAGCGCCGGCATCACCACGCTGTCGACCGTGGCGCCGGTGGCGCCGATGCGCAACAGCCCGGCCTCGCCCAGGCGCAGTTCCATCGCGTTGCGCACGGCGTCGCGGTATTCCGCCCACAGCCGCTGCGCATGTTCGCGGAACGCCAGGCCCGCCGAAGTCAGCCGCAGCCCGCGCCCGCCGCGGTCCAGCAAGGCCAGTCCGGTGTCGGCTTCCAGCCGTTGCAATGACTTCGACAGCGCCGGCTGGCTGACGCCGCAGGCGGCAGCCGCGCGGTCCAGGTTGCCATGCTCCACCACGGCCAGGAAATATTCGATGTCACGCAGCGACAGATTCATAATTATTGGTTATGCATAAACTCAGCTTCAGGAATATTAAGCTGAGCCCGCGCTCCTAGAATCCCTGGATAAACCCGAGGACCGACAGGAGGCGCAGCGCGTGGACAAGAAGCCCAATATCGTATTGATCGTGGCCGACAACCTGGGATGGGGCGAGCTGGGCTGCTACGGCGGCGGCGCCCTGCGCGGCGCGCCCACGCCCAATATCGACCGGCTGGCCGCCGAAGGGCTGCTGCTGCAGAACTTCAACGTGGAAAGCGATTGCGTGCCCACGCGCTCGGCGCTGATGAGCGGCCGCCACCCCATCCGCACCGGCTGCCTGCAGTCCGTGCCTCCGGGCCTGCCGCAAGGATTGGCGCGCGACGAAATCACCCTGGCCCAGCAATTGTCCGGGCAGGGCTACGCCACGGCGCATTACGGCAAATGGCATCTGGGCGACATCCCCGGCCGCTATCCGTCCGATCGCGGCTTCGACGAGTGGTACGGCATTCCGCGCACCACCGACGAAAGCCAGTTCACCTCGTCCATCGGCTTCGATCCCTCGGTCGCCGACATCCCGCACATCATGCAGGGCCAGGCCGGTGCGCCTTCCGAAAACGTCAAGGTCTACGATCTGGAGACCCGCCGCGGCATCGACGCCGAACTGGTCGACCGGTCCATCGGCTTCATGCGCAAGCACGCCGAGGCCAGCCGCCCCTTCTTCCTGTACCTGCCGCTGGTGCACTTGCACTTTCCCACATTGCCGCACCCGGACTTCTCGGGGCGCACCGGCGCCGGCGACTTCGCCGACTCCATGGTGGAAATGGACCACCGCGTCGGCCAGATCGTGCAGGCGGTGGACGAGCTGAATCTGCGCGATGACACCGTGTTCATCTTCTGCAGCGACAACGGCCCGGAATTCCGCAAGCCCTACCGCGGCACCGCCGGCCCCTGGACGGGCACCTACCACACCGCCATGGAAGGCAGCCTGCGCGTGCCCTTCATGATCCGCTGGCCGGGCAAGGTGCAGCCGGGCCAGGTCTCCAACGAGATCGTGCACGTCACCGACCTGTACACCACGCTATCGCGCATCGGCGGCGCCGCCATTCCGCAGGACCGCCCCATCGACGGCATCGATCAGACCGACTTCTTCACCGGCGCCAGTCCGGCATCGGCGCGCGAGGGCTTCCTGTTCTACATCAAGAACGACCTGCGCGCAGTCAAATGGCGCGACTGGAAGCTGCACTTCTACTGGGAGCCCGAGGTCAACGAAGGCAAGGGCAAACTGGAGTCGCCGTACCTGTTCAACCTGAAGCAGGACCCCAAGGAAGAAAGCGACATCCTCATCTTCAATACCTGGGTGCTGGGCCCTATCCTGAAAATGGTGCAGTCCTTCAACCAGTCCTGCGCCGCGCATCCGAATACGCCGCCCGGCAAGCCGGACCCGAGCTGAAACGCGCGGCGGCCTGAGCAAAAAAACATCAAGGGGAAAACATGAAATTCGCTATCCGCTGCTGCGCGCTGCTGCTGGGCGCCGCGCTGACCGCCACCGCCAGCGCGGCGGACGCCAAGCTGGAATGGCCCGGCAAGCAGATCACCTGGGTGATCGGCTTCGTCCCAGGCGGCACCGCCGACGTACTGACCCGCATCGCCGCCCAGGAACTGGCCCGGCGCAGCGGCCTGAACGTCATCGTCGAAAACCGCCCCGGCGCGGCAGGCGCCATCGCGCTACAGCTGGTGGCGCGCAGCAAGGCCAGCGACGGCTATCTGCTGACGGTGCCCGGTCCGCTGATCTATCCCACGCCCCAGCCCGAAATCGGCCGCGAACTGGCGCCCGTCATCCTGATGGCCCAAGGCCCCATGGTCATCGTCGGCCCCGCCAAGGACGCCAAGCCGTCCTTGCAGGACGTGCTGGCCGACGCCCGCCAACGGCCCGAAACCTGGAGCTACGGCAGTTCCGGCAACGGCACGTCCCAGAACCTGGCGGGTGAACTGCTCAACCAGTACGCCGGCACCCGCATCGTGCACGTGCCCTACAAGGGCGGCGGCCAGGCGGTGGCCGACGTAGCCGGCGGCCAGATCCCCCTGGCCATCCTGGGCTCGGCCCCGGTCATGCCGCAGATCAAGGCCGGCGTGCTCAAGGCCTACGCCGTCACCACGCCCTACCGCCTGGACAGCCTGCCCGACGTGCCCACGGTGGAAGAAACCGGCTTCAAGGGTTACGCCGCCACTCAGTGGTTCTCGGTCGCGGCCAGCAAGGACATCCCGGCCGCGCAGCTGGATCAGGTCAACGCCGCGCTACGCGCCGCCGTGGCCACGCCGGAGTTCAAGGCCGCCCTTGAGAACGCCGGCATGATCGCCGGCGGCGGCTCGCGGGATGAATTGCAGTCGTTCATCCAGGCGGACAGCGCCAAGTGGCAGAAGCTGATTGATAGCGGGGCGGTGAAGCTGGCGAATTGAGGCGCAGCAATAAGTCGGGCGTTCGTCCTGGAATAGATGCAAAGGCTTGATCATCCCTCTCGGGAAACCTTAGAACATGGAGGGCGCCTGCTCATGCCCCCCCCGCGAGGAGATGGGAGGCTTGAAAAACTATATTGACCTAGCGTACGGCAATCCGACGCCGCCTGGCTCAACTCATATACACGCCGCCATTGATCGCGTAATTCGCACCCGTCACGAACGCCGCCTCGTCCGATGCCAGCCAGGCGCACAGCCCCGCCAGATCCTTGGCCGTGCCGAGACGGCCCACCGGCACGCTTTCAATGATGCGGTCCAGCAGGGCCGGCGGAAACGCCTTCACGGTATCGTCGGCGATGAAGCCCGGCGACGCCAGGTTGACGGTCACGCCGCGCGCCGCCACTTCCTGCGCCAGTGAACGCGTGAAGCCGATCACCGCGCCCTTGGCGGTGGCGTAGTTGATCTGGCCGATCTGGCCTTTCTCCGCCGCGACGGAGCCGATGTTGATGATGCGACCCCAGCCGCGGTCGGCCATGCTGTCGACCACCTGCTTGGTGGTGTTGAACAGCGTGTCCAGATTGCTGCGCAGCACCGCCGACCAGTCCGCGTGGCTCATCTGGCGGAACCGCATGTCCAGCATGGCGCCGGCATTGTTGACCAGCACGTCGATCTCGCCGACTTCGCGCCGCACCTTGGCGAAGGCCGCCTCGGTCGAGGCCCAATCCGTGGCGTCGCCCTCGGACGCGATGAAGTCGTAGCCCAGCGACTTCTGTTCCTTCAGCCAGTGGTCCTTGCGCGAGGAGCGCGGCCCGCAGCCTGCCACCACGCGGTGTCCCGCGTTGTGCAGCGCCTGGCAGATCGCGGTGCCCGTGTGGCCCATTCCGCTGGTGACGTAAGCAATGCGCAAAGCCATGTACTTCCCCTTTTGAAAAGACGGTATCGCGCCGCCGCTCAGGCCACCTGGCCGACCAGCGGGAACAAGCCGAACGCCAGCGCCGCGGCCAGCATCACCAGGCAGACCATCGTGGCCCACTTCAGCGCGTAACGCTGGTGGTCGCCAAAGTCCACGCCGGCCAGGCCGACCAGCAGGTAGGTCGACGGCACCAGCGGGCTCAGCAAGTGCACCGGCTGGCCGATCAGGGAGGCACGCGCCATCTCGACGGGCGAAATGCCATAGCCCTGGGCCGCCTCGCTCAGGATGGGCAGCACGCCGAAGTAGAAGGCGTCGTTGGACATGAAGAAGGTGAACGGCAGGCTGACCAGCGCGGTGATGCCGGCCAGGTACGGACCCATGGCATCCGGAATCACAGCCAGCAGGCTGCGCGACATGGCCTCGACCATGCCGGTGCCAGACAGGATGCCGGTAAAGATCCCCGCGGCGAAAATTAGCGACACCACCGACAACACATTGCCCGCGTGCTGCGCGACGCGGCGGCGTTGTTCGGCCAGGTCGGGATAGTTGATGACCAGCGCAATCGCGAAGGCAATCATGAACAACACCGGCAGCGGCAGCACGCCCAGCACCAGGCTCACCATCAGCGCCAGCGTCAGGCCGGCGTTCACCCACAGCAGCTTGGGGCGGCGCAGGTCCTGGTCGACCTCGATCTCGGGCAGGTTCTTGGGGCCGTCCTCGTCGTAGCCCGCGTGCAGCGAGGCGCCGTCCGGCAGCGACAGCACGCCCAGGCGGCGGCGTTCGCGCAGGCCCAGGAAGAAGGCCAGGATCAGAATCGACACGATGGCCACGCCCATCACCGGCACCAGCGGCACGAAGATATCGCCCGCGTCCACGTGCAAGGCGCTTGCGGCGCGCGCCGTCGGGCCGCCCCAGGGCGTCAGGTTCATGACGCCGCTGGCCAGCATCGCCAGACAGGTCATGGACAGCGCGTTCATCTTCAGGCGGCGGTACAGCGGCAGCATCGACGCCACCACGATCATGTAGGTGGTCGAACCGTCGCCGTCCAGCGAGATCACCAGCGCCAGCACGGTCGTGCCCACCACGATCTTCAGCGGATCGCCCTTCACCGCGCGCAGGATGCGGCCCACGATGGGATCGAACAGGCCGGCGTCGATCATGACCCCGAAGTACAGGATGGCGAACATCAGCATCACGCCGGTAGGCGCGATCTTGCGGATGCCGTCCAGCATCATCTTGTCGATGCCCGACCCGAATCCGCCCAGCAGGGCGAAAATAATGGGGACAAGGATCAGCGCCACCAACGGCGACAGGCGCTTGGTCATGATCAGCGTCATGAACGTGATCACCATGCCGAAGCCAAGCAGGGTCAGAAGCATGAGGGTTATCTCCGGCTAGTCGTTGTTATGCGTGTGTCGCGCCTCCGGCTGGGGGAAGCGCGACCGCAAGACTAGAAATAAAAGCTGTCGGCAACCTGTCGTTTTTGAACGCGAGAGCAGCGCGGGAAGGCTCGTCCAGCCATGCGACAATCGCCCTTATGCGCATACTGGTGATCGAAGACGACGCGGACCTTGCCGACGCACTCGTGCGCCGGCTGCGCCGTCTCGGCCATGCCGTCGACTGCCAGAACGACGGCCTCAGCGCCGACGGCGTGCTGCAGTACGAAACCTTCGACCTCGTCATCCTGGACATCGGCCTGCCCCGTATGTCGGGCTTCGACATCCTGCATCGGCTGCGCGACCGCGGCAGCAAGACGCCGGTGCTGGCGCTGACCGCCCGCATCGACATCGAAGACCGCGTCCACGCCCTGGATACCGGCGCCGACGACTACCTGGCCAAACCCTTCGATTTCCGCGAACTGGAAGCCCGCTGCCGCGCCCTGCTGCGACGCCCCAGCGCCCAGGCCGCCGGCGTGCTGCGCTTTGGCGAACTGGTCATCGACAGCGCGGCGCGCCAGGTCACGCTGGCCGGCCAGCGCATCGAATTGCCCAAGCGCGAATACAGCCTGCTGGAGATCCTGCTGGCCGGCATGAACCGCGCCGTCAGCAAGACCGAAATCGCCCACAAGCTGTTCGCCTTCGACGACGATGCCGCGCCCAACGCCATCGAGGTCTATATCGCCCGGCTACGCCGCAAGCTCGAAGGCTCGCCCCTGCGCATCGAAACGCAGCGCGGCACCGGCTACCTTTTGACTGCCACCGATGACCACGACAGCCCCGCCGCGTCCGGCTCCGGCCGGGACTGAATCCGCCCGGCCCGCCGCCGCGCAGGGCCGCATCTCGATCAAGCGCCGCCTGCTGGCCATGCTGCTGGCGCTGTTCGTCGTCGCCTTGGCCACGCTCTACCTGCTGGTGCGCGGCTATGCGAATCAGACTGCCGACACCACCTACGACCAGCTGCTGCGCTCCTCGGTGCTGTCCATCGCCGACAGCCTGCAGTTGGTGCAGGGCGAATGGCGCATGGACATGCCCTATGCCTCGCTGGCGCTGCTGGAGCAGGCGCCGCGCGACCGCGTGTTCTACCGTGTCGGCGACGCCGGCGGCACGCTGATCTCCGGCTACGCGGACCTTCCCGCGCCGCCCAGCCGCGGTAAGGACGGGCCGGCGTACACGCCCCGCCTGTACGACGCCAGCTACCAAGGCGAGCCGGTACGCATCGCCTGGATGGAGCGCAAGATCGCCGGCCCCCGCAACGCCGAGACCGCGCTCATCCAGGTCGCGCAAACTCGCGAAGCTCGCAATGCGCTGGCGGCGGGCATCCTCTGGCAAGGCACGCTGGCGCTGATCGGCTTCACCGCCGCGGCGCTGGCGCTGGCCTATTGGGGCCTGCTGCGTTCGCTCTCCCCCATCCGCCGCATCGAACGCGAACTGGCGGCCCGCAGCGCATCCGATCTGCATCCCATCGCCGCCCCGGTACCCGAGGAACTCGACACGCTGGTGCACTCGCTGGACGGCTTCATGGCGCGCCTGTCGGAAAACCTGGACACCCTGCGCCTCTTCATCGCCGAGGCCGCGCACCAGCTGCGCACGCCGCTGGCCGCGCTGCACGCGCAGATGGAAGTGGCGCTGGACGAGGACGATCCCGCTGAACAACGCCGCAGCCTGCTGGCCGTGCTGCGCAACGCCGAAAAGCTCTCGCGCCTGGTCAACCAGCTGTTGAGCGACGCCAGCGTCATCCACCGCAGCAACATGCGCCAGTTCCAGCCGGTGGATCTGGCCGAGCTGCTACGCCAGGCGGTGTACGACACGGTCCCGCAAGCCGATCCCCAACCCGACGTGCGCCTGCACCTGCCCGCCCATGCGCCTGGCAGTCCCCCCACCATTCTGGGCGACAGCCTGATGCTGCGCGAAGCCTTCAAGAACCTCATCGACAACGCCCTGCGCCACGGCGCCACCGAAGACGGCCACATCGACGTACGGCTGGAGCCGCAGGACGATGGCTGGCGCATTGCCGTATCCGACCAGGGGCCAGGCATTCCGCCGGCGCTGGCCAACGCCGCCTTCGAGCGCTTCGTGCGTGGACCGAATCCGCGCGCGCCCGGCGCCGGCCTGGGCCTGTCCATCATCAAGCGCGTGGTCGACATCCATCAGGGCCGATTGGCCCTGAGCAACCGCGTCGGCGGCGGCCTGGACGCCGTGGTCACGCTGCCGGCCCGCCCCCATGAAGCTTGATCTCCTGAAACCCCTGCGCCTGCTGGCGGCGCTGGCCGCCCTGCTGCCGGCCGTGGCCGGTCATGCCGCGGAAACCAGCGCCGAGGGCCTGACGCTGGGGCCTGCCAACAGCAAGAACGTGCTGGTCGTGCACGCCTCGAACAGCGTGCAAGTGTTCCGCGGCGTCCTGGAGGACTTCAGCAGGCTCAACCCTGGCCTGCGCCTGGAATACACCGAACTTTCCACACAGGAGCTATACGCCGAGACCGTCGCCCGCGCCGCACGGACGCCGGCGTCCAGGTCTGGCCCCGATCTCGTCATCAGCAGCGCCATGGACCTGCAAACCAAGCTGGTCAACGACGGCTACGCGCAGGCCCACATCTCGCCAGAGACCCGCGCCCTGCCCGCCTGGGCCAACTGGCGCGATGAAGTCTTCAGCATCGGCACCGACCCCATCGTCATGGTCTACAACACCGGCAAGCTTGCCCCCGCACGGGCGCCGCGCACCCGGCGCGAGCTGCTGTCGCTGCTGCAGGCGCCGGACCAGCCCCTGGCTGGCGCCATCTCCACCTACGATGTCGAAGGCAGCGGCATCGGCTACCTGGCGGCGACACAAGACACGCGCCTGGACAGTATGGCCGGCGCGCTGCTGGCCGAGCTGGGCCGCAACCGCGTCACCGTGCACGCGTCCACGGAAGACGCGCTGGACAAGCTCGAACGCGGCGAGATCACGCTGGCCTATAACCTGCTGGAGTCCTATACCCGGCACCGCATCGACCAAGGCGCGGCGCTGGCCATCGTATACCCGCAGGACTACACGCTGATGCTGTCGCGCTCCGCCATCATTCCCAGGCAGGCGCCGCGCGCAGACTTGGGCGCGATGTTCCTGGACTACCTGTTGTCGCCGCGCGGCCAGGAAATGGTCGCCCGCCAGTCCGGCATGCGGCCGGTGAGCGCGTCGGTCAATCCGGAAGCAGGCGTGCGGCCAGTGGGACTGGGCGTGGGACTGCTGGTGTATCTGGACCCGCTCAAGAAGCGGCATTTCCTCGACCTGTGGCGCGCGGCGGTCCATCCGCCCGGCGGCAGCGCACAGCCCTGACCCCTGTTTCCCGGCGCGCTGGTAAGCATGGCCCGGTGCGCTCGCACCACTTCCCGGACCATGGGGCGCGCGGTTATGGATCCGGACCCTTTTCATACCCGCCCAGTACCCATTTTTTTCATCTGGCCCGGGATTTTGCGAGGATAATTTCCTTAGGGAAAAACCCGCCGGCAATCAGACCGGCCCGTCTTGCCTAAGCGCCGCCAGACCACGGCCGCGCAGCGCTCCTCCCGATCTGGCCGGAGCCACCTCTACAACGATCTGTGATGCGTGACAGCGTTTGCGTCTGAACCAGAGTTGGAGGCACCAAATGGCTGAACACCAGATTGCCGTCCAGAGCGCGATCGAAGCGCTGGACCACCTGGCCAGTCCCGATCCGCACTGGCATGACGTCCTGCTGAGCGCCCGCGAGCTGGCTCAGCGCGAAAAGACGCTCGCCATCGGTTGGACAGCCATCGAAAGCGCGCTCACCGATGTCGGCGAAGCGGTGCTGCTGGTCAGCCGCGATGCAATCGTGGACAAGATGTCCGCGCTCGCCGTGCGGTATCTGGACGACGCGCGCGGCTGGAACGTGCGGGGCGGCAAGCTGCTCCATCCGGACGCAAAAATACAGGCGCTGTTCGACGCCTATTGCCAGGCGGTTGCGCGCGACGGCAAGGCGCGGTCCCTGGCCGCGGCGGCTGGCTGGGGCGAATTGACCTGGATCGACATCAGCGCGGCCCCGCAAGCGCTGAGCCTGATCGGCAACCGCATGCTGCTGGTGCGCATGCGGCGCAAGAGCGCCTTCGCCCAACCCGACGTCGACCGGCTGGAAGCCGTATTCGCCATCACCCGCGCCGAAGCGGCGGTGCTGGCCGGACTCGCAATGGGCCATAGCGTGGAGGAGGTCGCCACCCTGCGCCATGCCTCCGTGCTGACGGTGCGCAAGCAGGTGGCGTCCCTGCTCAACAAGATGGAATGTAACCGCCAGTCCGAACTCGTCAGGCTGGCGTCGCTGCTCTAAGCGCGCTCCCCCGCTGGCATGACGTACTCAATATTGAGTATGTGGCGTCCACCTGCGCCGTCCTACGATGAGCACGAAGGCATGAGGCCCGGACGCCCGATCCGGCCCGAGTCGCAAACCTGGCGGCGTGGCTCCGCGCCGGGAGCGTGTTCGCGCCCGCCGCGGACCGGGCCGGTCTGCCCAAGAAAAACACCAATGCGCCAATCCGGTCGCGCAGCTGTTCCTGCCCCGGGCTGCATTGCCGCAAGCCCCCAGGGACACCGGTTTCCAATGCTGCGGTCACTCACGTCATCAGGAGCATTTCATGAACACTGCCCTAACCGTCCGCGCCGCGATTCCCCTCGTCCTGGCAGCCTGCGCCCTGCTCTCCGGCCCCGCCGTCGCGCAAATGTCCGCCGCGCCCACCACCGCGGCGCCCCCGTCCGACGTCCAGCTCAGCCGCGATCAGGTCGAACGGGATCTCGCTGCCTGGAAGCAATCCGGCGTTGAAAGAAACTGGGACAGCGACAGCACCCCGGACATCAGCAGCCCAGAGTATGTTGCCGCCTACAAGAAGTACGTGGACACAGTCAGGCCTGCCAACGCCCCGCAGATGCAGCAGTCGCAGGGCCAGAGCAAGTGGTAATGCGCCGCTACCCTGCCCGCGAGGGCGCACCGCCGCGCCCGCTGCCTGGCGAGCGGCCATAGTGCGTGCGGTACGCCCGATTGAATGTGGAAACTTCCTCGAATCCCCAGCTGGCGGCGATATCCGCGATGGAGCGGCCAGGCTGGGTTTCGATAGCCTGCCGGCATTTCTCCAACCGGCACTGCCGCACGTAGGCGCTGAAGCTCAAGCCGTGCTCGGCCAGGATCTTGAACAGATAACTGCGCGAAATGCCGAGTTCCTCGCTGGCCGAGGCCGGCGTCAAGCCGCGGTCGGCCAGACGGCGCTGCACCAGCGCCAGGATGCGATCCAGGACGTCATGCCTCACCCGTTCGGCGGTCTGTGCGCCAGCGTCCGTTCCTTCGAGCTGGGTCCGCGATAGCAGTTCGCTGCAATGCCTGACCATCAGCGCCTGCACCTGCTGCAGTTCATTCGCCGGCAATTCGCTCACCAGCCGCATGTAGCTAGCCAACACCCGTCCTGCCCCTGAACTCCCGTCCAGCACCGGCGTGGCCAGCCGTCCGCGCCGCCCCAGCTGCGGCCGCAGCAGGCCTTCCGGAATTTCTATGCAGAACATGCGGAAATCGGTGCGAAAGTCGACTTCCCAGGGCGAAGCGCAATCCACCACGTAGACGTCACCGGCGCGCGCGCGCATGGCGCTTCCGTCCTGCGAGACCATGGCCTCGCCGGCACACAGCAGGTTGGCGAAAAAAGGCGATTGCGTGCGGGCCGAAAGGCCGGCCGCGGACAATCTGACCACATGGGATTGCGCCGTGACGGTCGAGCCATGAAGGTCCGGCAGCAGCAGGCCGTCGATCTGGCCGCGGAAGCTGCGCGCGGCATCGCGCTCGGGTTCGAGCGGCACGTAGGCATCGCAGATCGCGTCGCGCCAATACGCGAACTGGTCCTGCGGCGCTATGACATCGGTGGTGTGGTGGTAGGCCTGCGCGCTCATCTTGAGTACCGGATCATGCCGACGGGGGCCGCCATCTTCTTGGGGATGGACGCTTTGCGCCACTGCCGTGGACGCTACGCGCTGGCAGGGCGAAGACTACCGGCCGATTATACGCACAGACCTATATCGCCGGACTCGGATCCAGGCCCCATCAGGAGACAAAAGATGAGCACGCCCGAACCGCTCGACGAGCGGATCGCAGCCTTTGAACGCGACGGCTTCGTGGTGTTGCCCGGGATCATTCCACCCGAGCAGGTCAGCCAGTTGCAGGAAGCCCTGATCCGGATCGAAGCCGAGCACAACCTCGGCTACGCCCAGACCTCGTTCGAAGGCCGCAAGACGGTGCGCATCAATAACCTGCTGGTCTACGATCCGCGCTTCTGGGACGTGCCGCTGCAACCCGAGGTGCTGGCCCTGGCCGAACGTCTGCTGGACCGCGAACTGCTGCTGTCCTCGCTGTGCTCGTTGACGCTGGCGCCCGGGCAAGGCGCCCAGCCCCTGCACGAAGACACCCAGCAGCTGGCCCTGCCGCGGCCGCGCCCGCCGCTGGCGGTCAACGCCATCTGGGCGCTGAGCGATTTCACCGCAGAAAACGGCGCCACCCACATCGTGCCCGGCAGCCATCGCTACGACTCTTCACCGCCCTACGGCGCGCAGGACATAGAGACCGTGCAGGCCACCATGAAGGCCGGTAGCGTCATGCTGTTTGACAGCGCCATGTGGCACAAAGGCGGCGCCAACAACAGCAATGCGCGCCGCTACGCGCTGTCTTGCTACTACTGCGCCGGCTGGATACGCCAGCAGGAAAACCTGCAGCTCGGCATCCCGGCCGACGTGGTGCGGCGCTTCCCGCGCCGTCTGCAGGAACTGTGCGGCTACAGCATCTACAAAGGGCAGTACGGCCATATCGACAACGCCGATCCCATCACCCTGCTGGGCGGCGAAGGCCGGCCCACTGTGTGGCAGGCCAGCGATGCCAAGGCCGCCCGCAAGGCCGCAGAGCGCAAGGCATGAACGTTCCCTCCCTGCCCGCGGTCCCGGATTCGGTGGTCCACTTGCTACGCGACGCCGCCCGCGAAACGCCCGATCTTCCCGCCCTGTCCTTCGAAGGCTCGCGCCTGAACTACGCGCAATACGCCGGCCTGGCCGGAGCGCTGGCGCGCCGCCTGGGCGAACGCGTCCGGCCCGGCGACCGGGTCGCGCTGCTGATGCAGAACTCTCTGGACCTGGCGGTCGCCACCTTCGCCGTGCATGCGCTGCGCGCCCAGGCCGTGCCGCTCAACCCCGGCTACCGCGAACGCGAACTGGCCTATATGCTGGAAGACGCCGCGCCCCGCATGCTGCTGCATGACGACAGCGTGAAGCTGGACCCGGGCGCCCTGTGTCCCGCCCTGGATGCCGGCGCCATCCTCTGCACCGGCAACGGTGCCGGCCTGCTCGGCATGCTGCCGCAAGCCTGCGCGCTGCCCGCAGACCTGCCGCGGCACGAGGACTTGGCCACGCTGCAATACACCGGCGGCACCACCGGCCGCCCCAAGGGTGTGAATATCCTGCACCGGCAGATCGCGTACAACATCGCACAGCGCGAAGCCTGGCTGCCAACGCGGCGCGAGGCCGAAGTGGTGCTCTGCGTGATGCCCCTGTTCCATGTGTCGGCAGTCTCGATGTCGCTCTACCTCAGTCTGCACGCCCGCGGTGAGCTGGTGGTGATGCGGCGCTTCGACGCCGCCCGCACCATAGAGGCCATCGCCACGCACCGTGTCACGCTGCTGCCGGGCGCGCCCGCCATTTTCCATGATCTGCTGCTGAGCCCGGCCCTGAGCCTGGAACGCCTGGCCAGCCTGCGCGCCTGTTTCTCCGGCGCCGCGCCGCTGCCGCGCGAGACCCTGGCGCGCTTCGAGCAGCGCGCCGGCTGCCCCATCTACGAAGGCTACGGCATGAGCGAAGCCGGTCCATGCCTGGCGTTCAATCCCATGCACCGCCCACGCAAACCGGGTTCAGTGGGCCTGCCCGTGCCGGGCGGCGAACTGCAGATCGTGGACCTGGACCACGGCGAGCGGCTGCTGCCGCCCGGCCAGCCCGGCGAAATCCGCGTACGCGGTCCCCATGTGATGGCGGGCTACCGCCAGCCCGCTCCGGACGCCGCGCGAGCCCTGTGCGAAGGCTGGTTCTACACCGGCGATGTCGCGGTTCTGGACGACGAAGGCTATCTCCATCTGCAAGGCAGACGGCACGACTGCATCAACGTGGGCGGCTTCAAGGTCTATCCGCTGGAAGTGGAGCAAGTGCTGTTGTCGCGTCCCGAGGTTGGCGAAGCCGCCGCCTTCGGCGTGCCTGACGAGCGGCTGGGACAGGTGGTGCACGCCTGGGTCACGCCCGCACCCGGCCAGAGCCTGGACACGAACGCCCTGCAGGCCCATTGCGCCACGCATCTTGCCGGCTACAAGGTGCCGCGCCGCATCGGCGCGGCGCAAGCCTTGCCGCGCACCAGCGTGGGCAAGCTCGCGCGCAGCGCATTGGCCCCCGTGGCCGCGCCCAGCCCGATTTCGCAGTGACATCCAACACAAGGGGAGGAACATGAAGCAACTCGATCTGCAGGCGCTGCAACACCAGCTCGCCGAAGAAGGCTATGCCGTCATTGAAAACGTGCTGGACGCCGGACAGCTGGAACAGGCGCGCGAACGCGTAGCCAGCCTGATGGCCGCCGAACGCGCCGATCCATTCCCGCTGGACGATGAACGGCACGAAGACGACGACGACATCCTGGCCTACTATAAGCGCCACTACACGGTGAGCGACCTGGAAGCCCGGCGCATGGTGGCGCGCGTGCACCAGTACCGCCGCGACAACGAAAACACGCGCTGGCCGGTTCCCATCAACAAAGTGTCGAAGAACTTCCTGCACTTGCCCACCCTGTTCGACGACGACAAGTCGCAACGCGTCTGGAACCTGTTGAACAAGGCGCCCGACATGATTCCGCTGATCGAACACCCGGTGGTACTGCCCATGGTGCGCAGCGTGATGGGCCAGGACTGCAACCTGCACGATTTCCAGGCCACCAGCATCGGCCCCGGCACGGGCGGCGGCGCCTGGCACGTGGACGCGCCGCTGGGCCAGATCGCCGAGCCGCTGCCGGAATTCCCGCTGACCCTGCAGAACGTCTGGATGCTGGACGACTTCACCGCCGACAACGGCGCCACCCGCGTCATGCCGCGCAGCCACAAGCTGCGCAAGTCGCCACCCTGGGGCAGCGGCCCGCTGGACGGCGAAGTCACGCTGACGGCGCCCGCCGGCTCGGTCGCGATCTGGCTGTCCAATACCTGGCACCGCTCCGGCCCGAACCATACCGGCCGCGAGCGCCGCGCCATACTCTGCAACTACAACGTGTCCTGGCTGCGCGGCTTCGCGGATTTCACCAGCACGCTGCCAGCAGGCGTCGCCGCCACCCTGTCCAACGAGGCGCGCTACCTGCTGGGCTACGGCGCGCGCGCGCCGTTCACGCGCTGACCATGGCCACCGCCACCTTGCCCCAGGCGCCAGACGGCGTGGCTCCGGCCATCCACGGCTATTGCGATCCCGCGTTCGAGCCAGTGCGCGAGGCCTTCGCGCGCAACTTTCAGGATGACGGCGAACTGGGCGCCTCCGTCGCCATCGAGGTCGACGGTTATCCGGTGGTCGATCTGTGGGCCGGATGGACGGACCCGGAGCGCAATCGACCTTGGCAACGCGACACGGTCTGTATCGTGTTCTCCAACACCAAGCCGGCCACAGCGTTGTGCGCCCATATGCTGGCCGAAGCAGGCGAACTGGACCTGGACGCGCCGGTTTCCCGTTACTGGCCCGAATATGCCGCGGCCGGCAAGGGCGACACCACCCCGCGCATGCTGCTCAACCACACCGCGGGCCTGCCTGCGCTGCGCGAGCCCTTGCCCGCGGATGCCGCTTTCGACTGGGAGGGCATGACCGGCCGGCTGGCCGCCGCCGCGCCCTTCTGGACCCCGGGCGAACGCGTGGCTTACCACGGCCTGACCTACGGCTGGCTGGTCGGCGAACTGGTACGCAGGCTGGGCGGCTGCATGCCCGGCGAGTTCTTCCGCCGCCACATCGCGCAGCCGCTGGACCTGGACTTCTGGATAGGCTTGCCGGAAGCCGAGGAAGCGCGGGTCGCGCCGATCGTGCCGCCGCCCGCACCGCAAGCGCCGTTCAGCCCCTTCGAGCAGTCGCTGAAGGACGAGCCCGACAGTCCTACCGCGCTGTACGCCAGGAACACTGGCGGCTGGCGTCCGTCCGGCTTCAACAGCCGCGCCGGCCACGCCGCCGGGCTGTGCGCCGCAGGCGGTATTGGCAACGCGCGCAGCCTGGCGCGCTTGTACGGCACGCTGGCGCTGGGCGGCGCGCGCGACGGTGTGCGCCTGCTGCGCGAGGACACCCTGGTCACGGCCACCGCCCTGTCAGCGCGGACCGATGACGACGCCTGCCTGCGCGTGCCCTCGCGCTATGCCTGCGGCTTCATGCGCCAGATGGACAACCGCGCGCTAGGCCTGGACAGCGCCTGCTTCGGCGACCAGGCCTATGGCCATACGGGCGCTGGCGGATCGCTGGCTTTCGCCTGGCCGCAGCGCCGGCTTTCATTTGCCTACACCATGAACCGCATGGGCCGCACGGTGCTGCTCGATGAACGCGCGCACCGCCTGGTGCGTGCGACGCATGCCGCAATCGGCGGTTCGCCTGGCTGATTGCGACGCGGCACACACAAATCACAAAAATACTGGAGACAAATCCTCATGAGCACCAACTTTCCCTATCGCCCCGCCGCCCTGCGGCGCCTCTTCGCCGTAGCCGGCGCCACCCTGCTGGTCCACGGCGCGGCCATGGCCGCCGATCCCGTCAAGATCGGCTACCTGATTCCGCTCTCGGGCAGCGCCACCGCCTCGATCGGCAAGGATATGTCGCGCGCCACGCATCTGGCCGTCAAGCACATCAATGACGCGGGCGGCATCCAGGCGCTGGGCGGCGCGCAACTGCAACTGGTCGAAGTGGACACCCGCGGCGACGCCAAGGTCGCCATGACCGAAGTCGAACGCCTCATCACGCGCGAGAAAACGCCGGTGTTGCTGGGCGCCTTCCAGAGCGGAGTGACCTTCCCCGCCACCGCCGTCGCGGAGAAGAACCGCGTGCCATGGGTGGTGGACCTGGCCGCCAAGGCCGACATCACCGAGCGCGGCTTCAAGTATGTGTTCCGCCCCACGCAGATTCCCGCCTCGGGCAATGCCGAGAGCATGGCGGACTTCATCGACTATGCCGGCAAGACCACCGGCAAACCCGCCAAGACGGTGGCCATGGTCTACGAGAACACCGACTGGGGCCAGGACATGGCCAATACGCTGCGCGCCAAGTTCAAGGCGGCTGGCATCGACTTGGTGCTGGACGAGGGCTATCCGCCCAACTCGCCGGACCTGCGTCCGCTGGTGCTCAAGATCAAGGGCAAGAAGCCCGACGTCGTCACCGTGACCTCCTACGGCGCCGATGCCGTGCAACTGCACAAGCTGCTGGCGCAAATGCGGGTCGGCTCGACCTACGTGGGCAGCGCGGCCGGCCAGATCGACAGCACCTTCATCCCGCTGGTCGGCAAGGACATCGCGGGTAATGTCTACACCACCAACGGCTGGGCTGGCTACGAGTCGTCCATCACCACCCCGTTCGCCAAGAAATTCTGGGATGACTTTGTCGCCGCCTACAAGGTCGATCCCAACGAGCTCTCGGTCAGCGCCTACGCCGCGGTCTGGGTCATCAAGGATGCGCTGGAACGCGCCGGCCGCGCCGATCCCGAAGCCATCCGCGACGCCCTGGCCCAGACCAGGCTGCAAGGCACCGACCTGAACAAGCTGGTGGGCTATGACATCGTGATCGACGCCAAGGGCCAGAACCCCGAGAAGCGCTACGTCATGCAACAGATCACGCCCGACGGCCAGTACCGGACCGTGTGGCCGGAGAACCTGGCTTCCAAGTCCTACAAGATGGTCTGGCCCGCCGCCCAGCCCTGACCGACCCGGCGCCGCTGCCCTCCGCTTGCCTCGGCGCGGCGGCGCCCCGTTATCGCTAGGAGCTCTTCCTTGACCACTACCCTACTCCAGGCGCTGCTGGGCGGTATCGCCAGCGGCGCCGTCTACGGCCTGATCGCGCTGGGCCTGAGCCTGCAGTTCGGCGTCATGAAGATCATCAACTTCGCCCATGGCGCCTTCCTGATGATGTCCATGTACGTCTGCTTCGCGCTGACCAGCCACTTCGGCCTGCACCCGCTGGCCGCCATGCCGCTGACGGCCCTGGCGCTGTTCGCGGTCGGTTATGCCTGCCAGCGCTGGCTGATCGACGGCATCTACCGCAAGGAAAGCTCGCGCGAGCCGATCGGCGTGCTGATCTTCACCACCGGCCTGTGGATATTCCTGGACAACGCCTTCCTGGCGCTGGCCGGACCCGACAGCCGCACCATCGATGCGCCTTGGGCCAACGAGGTGTGGATGCCTGGCGATCTGATCTTCACCTATCCGCAGATCGCCGGCCTGTTCTTCGCCTGCCTGATCACCGCCGCGTTGGTCCTGTTCCTGCGCCACACCCGCACCGGCCGCGCCATCCGCGCCACCGGCCAGGACCGCGAGGCCGCCAGCGTGCTGGGCATAGACAGCACCCGCGTCTACCGGCTGTCGTTCGCCATCGGCCTCCTGGTGCTGGGCGCGGCCGGCGCGTTACTGCTGCCGCTCTATCCGGTCAACCCCTTCGTTGGCGACATCTTCGGCCTGCGCGCCTTCGTCATCGTGGTGCTAGGCGGCATAGGCTCGGTGGCGGGCGCGTTCTGGGGCGGCATCCTGGTCGGGGTGCTGGAATCGGTCGGCAGCCAGCTGATCCCCATCACCTATGCCGAGGCGCTCATCTTCCTGCTGTTTCTCGCCACCATGTATTTCCGGCCCAGCGGGCTGTTCGGCGTGGAGAACGAATGATGGCCAAGAAAAAAATGACTTCGGCCGCCGCTATCGCCGCCCTGGGCGTGCTCGCGCTGCTGCCGCTGGCCAGCGGCAACCAATACCTGCTGTCGGTGGGGGCCATGACGCTGCTGTATGCCTACCTGGCGCTATCGTGGAACATCCTGGGCGGTATCGCCGGCCAGCTTTCGCTCGGCCACGCCGCCTACTTCGGGCTAGGCGCCTACACCTCGACCTGGCTGTTCGTGAACCTGGGCATCAGTCCCTGGCTGGGCATGTGGGCGGGCGCCGTCGTGGCCATGGGCGCCGCGCTGATCGTGGGGCTGTCTTGCCTGCAACTGCGCGGCGCCTACTTCGCGCTGGCCACGATTGCCTCCTGCATGGTGCTCAAGACCCTGGTGGAGAACGCCGACACCCTGCTGGGCGGACCGCGCGGCATGGAAGTCACGCTGCTGCGCGACGCGCCGCTGTACTTCCAGCACACCGGCAAGGCCTTCTATTACCTGGTGGCGCTGGCGTTCACCGTCGCCGCGCTGCTGGTCAACCGCCACGTGCTGCGCAGCCGCTTCGGCTACTGCCTGACGGCGGTGCGCAATGACCAGGACGCGGCGATGGCGCTGGGCGTGCCGGTGCGGCGCTACAAGCTCACGGCCGCCATGCTGAGCGCGGCCATGACCGCGCTGGGCGGCACCTTCTATGCCCAGTTCGTGCTCTACATCAGCCCGGACAAGGTCTTCGGCGCCAACCTCAGCGTCATCATCGCCGTGGTCTGCATCATCGGCGGACGCGGAACGCTATGGGGTCCGGTTCTGGGAGCCCTGTTGCTCTTGCCCGGCGAAGAACTGGCGCGCTCCCTGACCGGTGGCATGGTGGGGGCCGACATGATGTTGTACGGCCTCCTGCTGATGATCGTCATCCGACTGGAGCCGCGCGGCCTGATGGCGATACTGGCCCGCGTCCGTGCGCCGCGGCGCCGTGCCGATCCGCCAGTGAAGGCCGCCGGCCCCGCCATGGGAGGCACGCCATGAACCTGCTCGAATTCCACAGTGTCAGTCGCAACTTCGGCGGCGTGCGCGCCTCGGACGAGGTCAGCTTCACGGTCGGCGCCGACGAAATCGTCGGTCTGATCGGCCCCAATGGCGCCGGCAAGACCACCCTGTTTGCCATGGCCTCCGGCTTCGTACCGCCCAGCAGCGGCGAGATCCGCTTCAACGGCGCCCGCATCAACGGCCAGGATCCCGCACGCATCTGCGCCGCCGGGCTCGCGCGCACTTTCCAGATCGTCAAGCCCTTCGGCGATATGACCGTGCTGGAGAACGCCATGATCGGCGCCTTCCTGCGTCACCGCGCCCCGGCCCAGGCCGAGGAAATCGCGCAAGCGGTGCTGGCCCGCGTCGGCCTGACCGGACGCGAGCATCAGGTCGCCCGCACGCTCACCCTGTCGGGCCGCAAGCGGCTCGAAGTTGCCAAGGCCCTGGCCACCCAGCCCCGCCTGCTGCTGCTGGACGAAGTGATGGCGGGCCTGACGCCGGTGGAGACGGCGGAAATGGTGGCGCTGATCCTGTCGCTGCGCGGCGACGGTATCAGCGTCTTGGTGATCGAACACAATATGAAGGCCATCATGCAGCTCTCCGATCGGATCGTTGTCATCCAGCAGGGGCGCAAGATCGCCGACGGCCTGCCGCTAGCGGTCGCCAACGATCCGCTGGTGGTGCGCGCCTATCTGGGGGAGGCCGCCTGATGCTGGAAATCCGTCAACTGGACGCCGGCTACGGCGATGTGCAAGTGCTGCGCGGCGTGGACCTGAACGTGGGCGAAGGCGAAATCGTCAGCCTGGTCGGCGCCAATGGCGCCGGCAAGAGCACGCTGATCCGCACCGTCATGGGATCCCTGCCCGCGCTGGCCGGCGAAGTCCGTTTCCTGGGCGAGCGCATCAGCGGCCTGCCCGCGCATATGGTGGCGCGCCTGGGCATGGCCCAGGTCATGGAAGGCCGCCGCCTGTTCGGCCACATGGACGTCGAGGACAACCTTCTGGTCGGCGCGGACGTACTGCGCGACAAGCGCCGCAGCCGCGACAATCTGGATTGGGTCTATCAACTGTTCCCGCGCCTGCGCGAACGGCGCCGGCAGCTCGCGCGCTCATTCAGTGGCGGCGAACAGCAGATGCTGGCCATCGGCCGCGCGCTGATGACTTCGCCCAAGCTCCTGCTGCTGGACGAGCCGTCCATCGGACTGGCGCCCATCATGGTCAAGGACATCTTCGACAAGCTGCCGCTGATCAACGCGCGCGGCATCACCATTCTGCTGGTGGAACAGGACGTGCACCGTTCGCTCAGCATGGCCGCGCGCGGCTATGTGCTGGAGCATGGCGAGATCGTCATGTCGGGGCCTGGCGCCGAACTCCTGGCCGATGAAGGGCTGCGCCGCGCCTATCTTGGGGTTTGATGCGGCAGTCGCGCCGTCAGGCCAGGTATGACGCGACCTCGGCACGCGTGAGATAGCGCGTGAACGTCACGGACGGCTGCTGCGCCTCATGCATGGCGCCGTTGAAGCCCGACCAGTTGCGCTTCATGCCTTCATCTGTCTCCAGCGCGATCAGCACCCGCTTGCCGTGGCGCGATGCGTTGTGGCGCAGCGACGCCTCACCCCAGGCAAAGCGCATGGCGTCGACCAGTTCACCATTGGCGTAGGCATCGGCCTGCAGCCATTGGAAATCCGCGGTATCGCCGTCCTGGTCCGGCTCGCGCGCCGCGATCTCGCGCTGCACGCCCAGCGCCTGCGCGTGCTCGCCGATGATGATCTGCAGCAGCGTGAACGCGTGGAAGTTGTTGTTGACGGCATGCGCCCGCGCGACAAAGCCCGTCATGGAAGCCGGCAGCACCACCACCAGCTCGTCCTCGTAGCCCAGCTGCGAGGCCAGCCATAGATAGTGCAGGTTCTCGAACGGCAGGCTGTCGTTGCTGGTGGCCATGGGATGCAACAGCGCCATCAGGTCCGTGTCGGACACCAAGCCGGCGTGATTGCCCCGGTCGCGCAGCGCCATGGTCATCATCGGCAGCACCAGCAGGTCCGCCGCCTGATGCACGGCTTCCACTACCCAGCGCCGGTCCGCCGGCACATCGGCCATTCTTGACCGGGCGTTCAGCCAGGCCCTGCGGTCGGCCTCCTCCACCTCATCGTCGTCATCCTCGACCTCCTGTGCGCAATATGGGCTCAGCGTTTGCAACCACTGCCGCAACAGGCCTTGCAGGACGGGAAAGAGAATCGCCGGGTCGGCGCCGTCTTCCACCAGCGAACCGCACATCAAGGCCACGGCGGCGGCGCGGCCGGGGTGCAGCGCGGGCAATAGACCGGCGCAGGTCCGCAGGCTGGCGGTAGCCTGCCCCGGCCTGCGGGCCTGGGCAAGAAAGGCGCTGACTTCGGGGCGCTGGAAAAACTGCTCCAGAGGGTCCAGATCATCGGCGGCGGTGACCGGAGTGCAAAGCGCAGCGGAGAATGTCGTGTCGGAAGCGGGCATGGAGATGGGCAGGCATGAAAGTAGCGGCGATCGCCTTGCGGCAGCCCGGAGTTTACTGAAGCGGCTCCGGACGCGACAGCACCCAGCCGGCGCACGCCAGCATGCCCAGCCCCACGCCCAAGGCCAGCCACCAGGCGGGATGGGCGCCCCAGGCAAAGCCCGCGTAGCCCAGCGCCATGCCGGCCACCGCGTAGCGCTTGCCCTTGCGGCTGATCGCGCCTTGTTCACGCCATAGCCTGAGCGTGGCGCCGAAGCGCGGATGCGTCAGCAGCCAGCGTTCCAGCCGCGGCGAGGACCGCGCAAAGCATGCCGCCGCCAGAATCAGGAAGATGGTCGTCGGCATGACGGGCAACAGGGCGCCGATCACGCCCAGCGCCACCATCAGGAATCCCAGCAGCATCCACGCGGCGCGCACCGGCCCGCTACGGCTGACGCGCTGCGGGCGCGCACCGCAACCCGCCCAGGCGCGGCTCACGCGAATTCCTGCTCGACATAGCCACGCACTGTCCCGAATGCAGCCTGGGCGCCCGTTACGACGAGCTGCTCCTGTTCCGGCGTCAGCGGCACCGCGTCCAGGGCCGCCGCGAACCCGCGCCAATGCCGGGCCACGCCTTCGGCGTGTCCGTCCAGATGGCGCGCGCCAAAATCCCGGTCCAGACCCAGCCGGCTACCGGCCAGCTTGTAAAGAACGGCCGCGCCCAAGGTCGAGCCTTCGGACACGTACAACCATCCCAGCGCATGCGGCAGGGGCGTGGCGGCGCCGGTGACTGATGGCGCGGACGGCGCGGCGGCGCCCAGGTCCGCCAGGTCCTGTGCGACCCGATCCAGGCGGCGCCGCTCGCTCAGATCGGGCAGCAACGCCGCCAGGTCGGCCCGCGCATAAAGCGCGTCGACATCGCGCATGAACCGGTACTGCACGCGCAAGAAACCTGCATACCGCTCGCGGCTGTCGAATATGCCGGCGTCCATGATGCGGCGGTCCAAGGTATCGTGCGTGGACGTCGTGAGCGCCTTCAGGCGCCGGGCCCGGTCGGCAAGGGTGGGGGATGCTTGTGTCATGGCTGGCTCCTCGGGTTAGAACCTGGTCTGCAGCCCCACGCGCAGCGTGCGGCCGGGCGCGGGCATGAAGCTCATGGCCAGCGGATCCAGGTAGTAGCGGTCGGTCAGGTTCTGCAGCGAGACATTCACAACGGTGTGCTCGCGCAGCTTGTAGTTCAGGAACAGGTCGAACAGCGTGACCTGGTGGTAGACCAGTTGCGGCGTGGTTGCTCCCGTCTGCCAGGGTTGATCGGCCTTGGCCGTGGGGCCCGAGGTGTAGGTCATGCGGCCGCCCACGGTCAGCGTTTCATTGAAAAAGCGCAGGCCGGTCGTCAGGTTCACCGCCAGTCTCGGCGGGTTCTGCGTGTTCGTATAGGAACCCATGAAGCTGCCGGGCGTGCAGTTCGGCGTGCTTTCGGTTTTCTGGTATTCGTTGGCACCCGCCCGCAAGCGCGCGGCGAACGCCGCATCGCAAGTCTCGGTCTTCAGGTAGTAGGTGGCCGACAGATCCGCGAACACCCGCCCCGCGTCGTAGTGCGATTGCAGCTCCAGGCCGCTGGTCTTGTAGCTGTCGGCGTTGCTGAACCGCATCAAGCCATCCATGCCCGGCGTGGGATCGTAGTAGCGGGTGATGTAGTTCTTGATGTTGTTGTTGAAGTACGCCAGCTTGAGGGCCGCGGAATCGCCCTCCGCCAGCACATTGCCGCGCAGTGTGCTGGCGCCTACCTCCCAGCTGTTCGAGCGTTCGGGCTTCAGCGCCTGGCCGGGCTCGGTCTGCAGGACGCCCCGGCTGGTCTCGAACAAGGACGGCAGGCGCAGGCCCTGCGTGTAGGAAGCATAGACGAAGGTATCCGGCACCAGCTCGAAATTGAAGCCCGCCGATGGCGCGAAGCCGCCGCCGCTACTGCGCTGCTTGCCGGAATAGCCGAAGCCCGTGACCACCTGCGAGATTTTCGACGGGTGTACTCGGGTCGCGGTCGCGCCGAATTCGTCGAACCGCACGCCTTCATAGGGATTGTTGGTGTTGCCGAACACGATCCCGTTATTGAGCCGGGGATCCGTGGCGTCGGTGTACCGCCCGTTCTGGTCCGGGAACCACATCATGTTGCCCCAGCCTCCCGGCTTGGACACGGACACGTAGCGCAGCTCACGCTCCTCGCGCCGCGCGCTCGCGTAAACGCCATTGTCCTTGTTGGTGTAGTGGCTGTAGCGGCCGCCGCCCCACAGGGTCAGCTTGTCGGTCGGCTTGTAGTCCAACTGCCCGCTGAAGCTGAACTCCTGCCTGGAGGCATCGCGCAGCATACGGTTGGAGTTGATATCGTGCTGCGTGGTGACCACGCCTTTCTGCGGACGGATGTCTTCGATCTGGAATGATCCGCCCAAAGCCAGCTTGAAGTCGCCCACGCCGGTCTGGAACCGCGAGGTATTGCCCAGGTCGCCGCCTATGCGGCGGTCGGCCAGCCGGGTCCAATTGCGGTCCGGACGGTACGCCTGCGAAGCCGGCGCAAGCACCGAGGTCAGCTGGCTGGTCTTGGCATCTGTCATCCACAGGTTAGCCGTCAGGTCGACCAGCGGATTACCCACCGGTTGGAAGTCGTAGCGCGCCGTGTAGGTGTCGATCTTGGTATCGCTCAAGGGGTACTGATAGATGCCCGCGGTCCCCGTGCGAAAAATGTCGGACGGCATGATCTCGCCCATGCGTCCGTCGAAGCTGCGATAGCCCAGCTTCAGCGTATGGCCGTCGGCCGGGCGTATCGTCGCCTTCAGCAGGATCGACTCGGTGTCGGCCGAGGAATTCAGTACTTCTTCCCCCGCGTTGTACACGGTGGCGACACTTTTCTGCTCGCGGCCATACTTGTCGTAGACGCGATAGCGGTCCTGCCCTCTCTTGCCGCTGAAGTAATTGCCCTGGTTGCGGCGCGCATAGGCGGCAACCAGATCCAGCTTGTCATTCGTGTACCCCAACGCGATGCTGCCGGACTCCGCCCGCGACCCGAACAGACTGCCGCGGCTATCGTGCGGCAGGGACACCAGGCTCCCCTTGCGGGCGTTCGGATCGCGATAGGCGGGCGCGACGCCGTTGTTCCACGCGTCGCCCGTCAGGCGCACGCCGAACGTATTGCCATCCACCAGGATGTCCTGGATCCCGATGGTCCGCATCTCCACCGAACCGCCTATGGCGCCGGACGTGATCGAGGGGCCCTTGTTGATCGTGACGCTGCTGATGAGGTCTGCATCGATGTAGCTGCGTTGCTGCGTACCCGCATAGCCCCGGTACACGTCCAGCGCCTGTTCCGAACCGTCCACCCGCACCGCCACGCGGCTTTGCCCCTGGATGCCCCGGATGTTCACGTCCAGCCCGCCGCCGTTGCGGCTGTCTCCCACCTGCACGCCGGGCACGCCTTTCAAAAGGTCGCCCGCCGAGACGCGCCCGAAGCGGTCGATGTCTTCGCTCGACAGGTACACGGAAGAGCGCGGCGCGAGGTAGACCTCTTTCTCGGGCAGCGCGTCGGCGGTGATCAGCACGGAAGGCAAGGCGAATGCGCCAGCGGACGCCCCCTGCGCAGGCGCCAGCGCGTAGCTGCCGTCCTGCCGCGGCACTAGCCGCAACTGCGTGCCCGCCAGCAGCGATTGCAAGGCGCTGCGCACCGTGTAGCGCCCCGCCAAGGCAGGCGCCGTCAAGCCGCGCGTCAACGCCGGGTCGAACGACAAGAGCAGTCCCGACTGGCTGGCGAAACTGCCCAGCGCCGCGCCCAGCGATCCAGCGGCAATGTCGTAATTGCGCGGCGTGGGATCGTCCAACCTCGCGGCGGCGCTTGCCGGCGCGGCGGGAGCGGCTGCCTGCGCTTTCTGCACGGGAGCGGCGACGGTAGCAGCAGGCAGGCCGATCAGTGCGCAACGCAGCGCAAACGCAGCCGGGCGCAAGCGCCATGGGGATTGAGGTCCGGGGGAAGAACGGCGTACTCGATGCATGCTTTTCCTAACTCGTGGGGTCTGGGTCCCGCGCCTGGCGCGAGTTCTCAGACCCCTTGCCGCACGAGATCGGAAAAGGGATATGTTTTTTGCGGAATTATTTTTCGCGCGTAGCCGACCGCGCGGATCGCCGCCATCGAAATTGTCTGATCCAGCCATGGAAACAGGGCTTGCGCTGTTGATTGCTGACTTCACATCGCCCCCTGAATATTGCGAAGCGCCAAAACCTGAATGATAATTGTTTTTATTCAATTGCCAATACTGCATTCGGTCAGGTCCCTTCCTGGCGCTGCCTGAATCGCCCGTCCCCGTGATGACCACCCCAAGTCCATCGTTCGCCGCCCCACAGCGCGACAGCATCGCCGCCCTATACATCGAGAACCACGCCTGGCTTCGCAACTGGCTGGCCTACCGGCTGCACTCCTGGGGCGCGGGCATGGCGGACGACCTTGCTCACGACACCTTCGTCCGCATCCTGGCCAGCCGCAGCGACGCGCGGCGCGAGTCCATCCAGCAGCCGCGCGCCTACCTCACCACCGTGGCCAAGGGCGTGTTGTTCAGCTGGATGCGCCGCCAGACGCTGGAGCGCGCGTGGCTGGACGCGTTGGCCGCGCTGCCCGAGCCGCAACACCCCTCGCCCGAACAGCAGGGCATCATCCTGGAAACCCTGCACGAGATCGACGCCATGCTCGACACGCTCAAGCCCCGCATCAAACAGGCTTTCCTGATGGCGACGCTGGATGGCATGAAGCAGCAGGAGATCGCGCGGGCGCTGAAGGTGGCCGTACCCACCGTCAAGGGCTACATCCACAAAGCCTATCTGGCGTGCCTGAGCCTGATCCCCGATGAATGATGCCGCCCTCGCTCCGCACATCCTCGAGGAAGCCGCCACTTGGCTGCTGCTGATGCAGGACGCGCCGCTCGCGCCCGCCCAGCAGGCCGAATTCGAACGCTGGCGCGGCAGCAGCAGCGATCATCAGCGCGCCTGGAAGCGCGCCGAACGGCTCCTTGCCCGCATGGGCGCCCTGCCGCCCGTCCTGGCGAAACCCACGCTGCAGCGCCGCGCGCACGCGGGCAGGCGCGCCATGCTGCGCAGCCTGGTCGTCCTGCTGGCGGCGGCGCCCATGGGCTGGCTGGCGTGGCGGCATCAAGCCTGGCGCGAATGGTTGGCGGCCGACTACGTCACGGCGGTGGGCGAACGCCTGGACATCAAGCTGGAGGACGGCGCGCAGATCGCACTGAACACCGACACCGCGCTGGACATACGCTACGACGAGCGGCAACGGCTGCTACGCCTGCGCCGGGGTGAAATCCATATCGCCACCGCGACAGACGCACAGCGTCCGCCGCGCCCCTTCCTGGTGCAGAGCGATCATGGCCTGATGCTGGCGCTGGGAACGCGCTTCACCGTGCGCCAGTTCACGGACTACACGCTCCTGACTGTGTACCAAGGCGCCGTGCAGATTCACCTGGACGGCGCCGGCGCCAGACCCGGCGCCAACATCATCGAATCCGGCCATCAGGTCCGGTTCGACCGCGACAGTCTGGGCGCAATCGAAGCAGCGAACGCCAACGCCCTGGCCTGGCGCAAGGGGCTGCTGGTGGCGGACGACATGCCCGTGCGGCAATGGGCGGAAGAACTGATGCGCTACGGCGGCGAGCGCATCGAATGCGATACGTCTCTGCGCCCCCTGCGGGTCTCTGGCGCCTTCCCCATCAACGACCTGCCACTGGCCGTCGGCATGCTGGCCCAGACCTACGGCCTGCGCACGCGCCGCGATGGACCCCGCATAAACATCAGCCGCTAGGTATTGATTTTTCTCAACGACCTGCCACAATGAAATCACGCATTACCGTATTACCTCTTGGCCGACAATCCGTTCCTGGTCCCTGACCGCCTCCGCGCCTTCCAACGCGCGCTCAAAGGAGCCCACGATGCCGCCGATACTCCTCCCCTCCGTTCGCGTAGCGAGCCGGTCCTTCCCCCGCACCAGGTAGTAGTCCATACGCCGAGTTTCGGCCACCCCGGCATTTCGCCGAGTGGACTGACGCGCCTGCGTCACGGCTGCAAGCCGGCATCGGCTCGCGCACTCGAACACGGCCACCGACGGCTTGCGGTTAATTTTCGCCGTCGGATGCCGTAAATGAAGTGAAGACAGACATAGCTATCCCCTCCGTTCCCAGTCGCAAGGAGTTGCTGTCATGTCCAAGCTCCAATATCGCCTTTCCCTGCTTTTGCTGTCCGCCTCCAGCATCCTCCCCGCTGCCCACGCCGCGGATGGAACCATCCACTTCCAGGGAGCCATCGTCGAGGCGGCTTCGTGCATGCCGCAGGTTCAATCCCGAAAAGTAGCGGTCCGCCTGGAATGCGATGCCGAACGCGCCCGCGCCGCCGGCAAGCCTGCCCGCGACCGCGTAAGCGCCAGCCGCGTGCAGGTCGACGTGCAGCCCGTGTCCCTCAAGGCGTCGCGGCCCGGGCAGAAAGATGCCCAGGGCTACATCGTCACGCTCGCCTACCTGTAGTCGTCAGTGCCTGCAATCTGGCGGCCACACGCGCCGCCGGATTGCCTGCGCTTCGCCCTTGCCATAAAATGCGAAACAATCTTATTTGCATTTAGGCTGCTACCGTCAGCCCAGGGGAGAAGCCCATGGAGGCTGACAACTGCGATCCGCGCCAGCAAGTCGGCACGCTGTACCGCGACCATCACGCGTGGTTGCAGCATTGGCTGCGCCGCCGGCTGGGCAATGTGGGCGACGCCGCAAACCTGGCGCATGACACCTTCGCGCGCATCCTCGATTCGCGCCTGCCCGCGGTGCTGCATGAACCTCGCGCCTATCTGACCACGGTGGCCCGCGGCATCCTGGTCAACTGGTATCAGCGCCGCGCGCTGGAGCAGGCCTATCTGGAGGCATTGGCGCAACTGCCCGAGGACCAAGCGCCCTCGCCGGAACGCCAGTTGATCGTCCTGCAGACCCTGTACGAAATCGACGCCATGCTGGACGCCTTGCCGACGCCGGTGCGGCGCGCTTTCCTGCTGTCGCAGATAGAAGGACTGACGTACGAAGCGATCGCCGACAGGATCGGGGTATCGCTCATCACCGTGAAGCGCTATATGGCGCGCGCCTTCCGCCTATGCCTGGCGTGCATGGAGTGAATCGCCGATGAGCGCCGTGGACGACTCCATCCTCGATCAGGCCGCCGAATGGCTGGTCGTCATGCACGCCGGCGCCGTATCGGCCGACGACCGCCGCGCCTGGCTGGACTGGCGTGCACGCAGTGCCGCGCATGAACAAGCCTGGCTGCGCGCCGAGCGGCTGCTGGGCACGCTAGGCGACCTGCCCCCCGCGCTGGCCATGCCGGCGCTGGACCGTCCCGGCTCCCGCCGCGCGGCCCTGGCCAAGCTGGCCGCCCTGCTGGCGGTGGCGCCCGCCGCCTGGGGCGCCTGGCGTTGGTCGGAAGCCGAGGGCTGGACCGCCGACTATCGCAGCGCCACCGGCGAACGCCGCGAGATCCGCCTCGATGACGGCACGCGCCTGACGCTGGACACCGCCTCCGCGGTCGACGTGCGCTATGACGCCAACCAGCGCATCGTCCTGCTGCGCGCCGGGGATATCTACATCGAGACAGCCGCCGATCCACGCCCCTTCGAGGTCCACACGCGCGATGGCAGACTGCGGGCGCTGGGCACCCGGTTCACGGTGCAGCTGCAGCAGGGCGGGACGCGTCTTGCGGTGCAGGAAGGCGCGGTACGCATCGCCACCGGACACGACACGCTGGTTCTGAACGCCGGCCAGCAGACCGCCTTCTCGGCGCGCGGCATCGACGCCGCAGCCCAGCTGGAGCCGGGCGCGATCGCCTGGACGCACGGCATGCTCCTGGCCGACGGCATGCCGCTGGGCCTGCTGGTGGCCGAACTGGCGCGCTACCGCAAGGGCGTGACGCGGTGCGATCCAGCCGTCGCCGCCTTGCGCGTGTCTGGCACCTTCCCGCTAGCAGACACCGACCGTTCACTGGCCATGCTGGCCGCCACCTATCCGGTGGCAATCGCCTCGCGGCTGGGCGGCTACTGGATCACGGTAGGTCCGGCCTGAGACCGACGGGACGCAGAACGCGTCCCGCCGCTTGGCGCTTCACCACTTGTACGACACGTTGGCAATCACGCTGCGCCCTGCACCCAGCAAGCAGGCATTGTTCAGGAAGCAGCCCGCCACGTAGTACTTGTCCGTCAGGTTCCTCACATTGACCGACGCGCTCAAGCCCCTCAAGGACGGATAGGCGCGGCCGAAGTCGTAGCCCACCATGGCGTCCACCAGCGTGTAGGCCGGCACCTTGAAGGTGTTCTGCGCGTCGCCATAGCTGGAACCCGTATAGCGCACCCCTGCCCCCAACGTCAGGCCTTCGAGCGCACCGCTGGACAAGGTGTAGTCGGTCCACAAGGACAACAGATGCCTGGGCACGCGCACCGGGGCCTTGCCCTTGTTGCTCAGGCCCGCGAAATTGGGATTGTCCTTGGTCACTTCCACGTCGTTGTAGGTGTAGGAGGCGATCACGTTCAGCCCGCGCACCGGACGCAGCACGCCCTCCAGTTCGATGCCGCGCGACGTCACCTCCCCTTCCTGCACGCTGAACGAGGTGTTCTGCGGATTGGTCGTCAGCACATTCTGGCGCCGCAGATCGAACGCCGCCAGCGTCACATAGCTGTCCGAGCCCGGCGCCTGGTACTTCACGCCCACCTCGTACTGCTTGGCCTTCTCGGGCTTGAACTGGGCGCCGTTGATGTCCGTGCCCGTCAGCGGCGAGAACGACTCGCTGTAGCTCACATAGGGAAAGAAGCCGCTCTCGAAGGCATAGCCCAAGCCGGCGCGGCCCGTGAAGTCCTCCGCCGCCGTATCGGTGCGCACGTCCCGCAGCACATTGGTGGTGCGCTGGTTGACCCAGTCATAGCGGCCGGCCAGCGTGGCCACCCACTGGTCCAGCTTAACCTGGTCCTGCAGGTATACGCCCAACTGGCGGCTGCTCTCGTCCGTGCTGAGCAGCGAGGTGTAGCGCGAGGTGTAGCGCGAGGTGTCGATGCTGACCCGCACCGGGTGATAGATATTGATCGGCGGCGCATTGCCCGTCTGCGTATCCGCGGTGCGCTTGCTGTACTGATAATCCAGCCCGATCAGCAAGGTATGGTCCAGCGCGCCCGTCGCAAACTTTCCCACCAGCCGGTTGTCCACCGAGTACGTGTCGCTGTCGTAGTCGCGCAGCTGGTAGTAGCGCGCAATGTCCGTGCCATTGATCACGCCGCTGTTGCGGAACAGCTGATCCTCGTAGCCCTTGAAATGACCATAGCGGAAATTCTGCTGGAAGGTCCACGTATCGGAAAACGCGTGGCTGAGCTCATAGCCGATATTGGTGAGTTCGCCCTGCTCCTTGTCGAAGCCCGGCTGGTTCAGCGAGCGATGCCGCGGCACCCGGCCATTGGGGTTGGAGCCGTCCAGCAACGAATAAGGCAGGTTGCTGGTGAACAGGTTGCGGTTGCGCTGGTAAGAAGCCAGCAGCGTCACCGAGGTGCGCGCGCTGGGCGCCCAGGTCAGGCTGGGCGCCACATATATGCGGTCGTCCGGCACGCCGTCGATACTGCTCTCGGCGTTGCGACCCAGGGCGACCAGCCGGTAAGCCAGCGTGCCCGGCTCATCGATCACGTCGCCGATGTCCATCGAACCCTGGACCCGGTCATGGCTGCCCGTGGACAGTCCGACTTCCCGATGCGATTCGAACAAGGGGCGCTTCGACACGAAATTGATGATGCCGCCCGGCGAGCCCTGCCCGTACATCACCGACGAGGGTCCCTTCAGCACCTCGATACGATCCATGCCATAAGGCTCCGGCGCGAAATACCCGGTATTGCTGTTGCGCAAGCCGTCCGTATAGGCGTTGGTCGAAATCTGCTGGAAGCCGCGCATCATCAGCGTATTGTCGGTGGGGTTGTCCCCCGCCACGTTGGCATAGACGCCCGCCGTGTAGCTCAGCGCGTCGCTCACCGTCTGCACGCCCTGCACCGCCATGCGCTCCTGCGTCACCACGGAAATCGACTGCGTCGTCTCCATCAAGGGCGTCGCCGTCTTGGTCGCGGAAGTCGCATTGCCGACCAGATACGGATTCGCGCCCGAGTAACCCGCCGCGCCCGTCACCGTGATCGCCGGCAGCGTCGCCGCGTCCGACACCGCCTTGCGCAGCGTGTAGCTGCCATCGGCCCGCACCACCATCTCCAGGCCGCTGCCTGCCAGCAGGCGCCGCGCCGCCTCGGCCCGGCTCAACTCGCCCGACACGCCCGGGCTTTGCAGGCCGTCCGTCCAGGACGGCTCGAACGCCAGCGAAATCCCCGACGCCAGCGCGAAGCTTGCAATGGTCTTGCCCAGCGGACCGGGCGGAATGTCATAAACCTGGCGCGCCTGTACAGCGGCGGCTGCGGGAGCGCCCTGCCCGTGGACCGCGCCCGCGGTCAAGGTGCCGGCCAGCACAGCCATGGAAATCGCGCGGCGGCGCCTGATGGAGGGGGAACGCATGCAAATAGCCTCTCGAACTGGGGTGGATAGTTGCTATGCCAGTTGAGAAAGCAAAAGGTATCAGGGGGCAGGAAAATATTTTTTAGATGCGCTGGAGACACCCCTGCTACCGGCGTCACCCAGGCGTCAAGCCGCGTTCAGCGCCTTGGCCAGCACCGTAAAAATCCGCTCGTCCGTGGACTGCGCAACATTGAACCGCAGGAAATCCCCGGCAGCCAGCGACTGGCTGAACGCGTTCCCCGGCGCCACCACCACGCCGTCCTTCAGGCACCGGCGGGCGACGGTCGCCGCATCCTTGCCCTCGGGCAGGCGGCACCACAGAAACATGCCCGCCCTAGGCATCAGCCAGGGCATGATGCCCAGCTTCCGCAGCTTGGCGGCGGTCTGCTCCATCTGCTGCGCCAGACGCAGCCGGGTCGCCTCCATGTGCTTGCGGTAGCCGCTGCCCGTCAGCGTCCTGAAGATGATGTCGGCCGCCAGCCGGCTGCTGCCAAAGGTCGTGGCGACTTTCAGGTCGGTCAGGCTTTCCACCCAGTCGGACCGCAGCGCGATGTATCCGCAGCGCACCGACGCCGACACCGTCTTCGAAAAGCTGCCGATGTGTATGACCCTGGACAGCCCGTCGAACGCCGCCAGGCGTGGCGCGGGCGTGTGCTCGAAATCCGCGAAGATGTCGTCCTCGACGATTACCAGCTCGGAATCGTCCGCCAGCTTCAACAGACGATGCGCAACCAAGGGCGACAAGGTTGCCCCCGTCGGATTATGAATGCCCGAGTTCGTGATGTAGAGACGCGGGGAATGCTCGCGCAGCGCCACTTCAAACGCCCGGACGTCCGGACCGTTCGGCGTATAGGGCACCCCCACCGCCTTGACGCGATGCGCCTTCAACAGCGCATGGAAATTGAAATAGCAAGGATCGTCCACCAGCACCGTGTCTCCCGGTTCCAGCAGAAAGCGCAGGATCAGGTCGATCGACTGGGTTCCGGAATCGGTCAGCATGATCTGCTCCGGCCCGGCCTCTATCCCCATGCCCGCCATCCGCCGCGCCAGCAGTTGCCTCAAGGGCGCGTGGCCCAAGGGCGTCCCATACTCGGTCAGTTCCGCGGCTTCGGCCCGCGCCATGCCGCGCATGGCGCGCCGCAGCCCTTCCTCGTACATCCAGCTGACCGGCAGCCACCCGCAGCCCGGCCGCAGGCTGTCCGCATCGGCCGCCAGCGACTGGCGCGATACCCAGAGCGGATCGACTTCCCGGTCCAGCTTCGGCCCCATCTCGGTCAGCGCCAACGGCGCCACGGGCCCGGCCACATAGAACCCCGATCCGGGACGCGACAGCAACACACCCTCGGCCGCCAGCCGCTCGTAGGCTTCCACCACCGTGGACACCGACACATCCAGCGCCTTGGCCTGCACTCTCACTGAGGGCAGGCGCGCGCCAGGCAAAGCCGTGCGCGCCGCAATCCGCCCCTGGATCTCGCCCATGACCTGCTTGATGAGAGTACCGTCGCGCGCCATGAAATTCTCCACCGTACTGGCTTTCAATACATAACAGTTTCTAAAAATTGTACTGGATTGTGCGTGGACTCGTCGCAGTCGCCATGCTGTACTGACGCCCGGTATCAAGGAGCTTCAGATGGACAAGGCCACCAGCGGCTGGGTAAACGGTTTTATCGGTGTAGTGATCTTCGCGGGCTCCCTGCCCGCCACCCGGGTCGCCGTGGCGGACCTGGATCCCATCTTCCTGACTTGCGCGCGGGCCGCCATCGCCGGTCTGCTTGGTCTGGCGCTCCTGATGCTGCTGCGCCAACCCCGGCCCTCTCTGTCCGACACCCCCTCCCTGGCGCTGACCGCATTGGGCGTGGTCGTCGGCTTCCCCCTGCTGACGGCCCTGGCTCTGCAGCACGTCACCTCGGCTCATTCCATCGTCTTCCTGGGCCTGCTGCCGCTCAGCACCGCCATCTTCGCGGTGATACGCGGCGGCGAACGCCCGCGCCCGCCGTTCTGGATGTTCTCCATCGTCGGCGCCGCCTGTGTTGCAGGCTATGCCGCCTGGGGCGGCCTGGAGGCCTCGCCCACGGGCGATCTGCTCATGCTCGCCGCCATCATCGTCTGCGGCCTGGGCTACGCCGAAGGCGCCAAGCTATCCCGCAAGCTGGGCGGCTGGCAGGTCATCAGCTGGGCGCTGGCGCTGTCCCTGCCCGTCATGCTGCCCATCGCGCTGCTGACCATGCCCGCTTCGTTCGAACACGTCAGCACGCCCGCGTGGATAGGCTTCGCCTATGTGTCGCTGTTCAGCATGCTTGTCGGATTCGTATTCTGGTATCGCGGACTGGCGCAGGGCGGAATTGCAGCCGTGGGACAGCTGCAACTGTTCCAACCGTTCATGGGCCTGGGCTTGGCGGCGCTGCTACTGCATGAGAATGTCAGCTGGACGATGTTGATCGTGACGCTGGCGGCGGTGGTTTGCGTGGCGGGTGCAAAGCGGTACGCGTAGGGCTGGCGGATAAGTGTGAAGCTGACGCCATATCCCTGACTGACCCATGGTTAGTGACGAGGCGCTTGGCGTTGCTCAGCGTATGCTTTAAGTGATTGCATGGTTTGAGGAAGCCCCTCCCGAATCTGCTTGGCAACACGTGGCCCGAAAATAACAGCAAGGGCGCCAGAGAACCATACGCGGTGAGCGACTTCCGAGCCGCCATCCACCGGCGAAACGGTGTGCTCAAAGTGCATGCGGAACAGAGGGATGTAGCCCTCTACAGTGAACGATCGGCCCTCGGATCGCTCTGTGACAACCATGGGCACGCCCATGCCCTTGCGGGGAACTATCCGGCCCCTTGTTCCAACTACGAATGGCCCGTTCAATTGGGCTTGCTTGGTGTCCGGGTCCCAAAGGTGCCATCGGTCGACTTCGCTCCAAATATGGTCGATGACCATGGGAGGCACTGCGATTTGGATACGTTCTTCGATATGCATGAACGGGCTGATTCCTCGGCAGGATAACGGTGTCAGACTACAATTTCGCAGCATCTGGGCAGGCAAATTGTAGCCGGGCACCTATTTCCTACACACGGACGGGTCATAGCTCCACGTGCTCAATGCGGTTTCGCCCGTTGTTCTTGGCCGCGTACAGTTGCTGATCTACGGCCTTGACGAAACCAGCACGGTCTGTCTTCCCGTCTGGCACCACCGTGCCTGCTCCGATGCTGACGGTAACGCGCCTGCCATGCGGTGACAGCGCGTGCACGATAGCCTTCTTCTGGAGCAACCGCTGGCAACGGTCAGCAACCTTCCGCGCAACTTCGGCATCGGCTTCGGGCAGCAGCACGACAAACTCTTCCCCGCCGTATCGCGCAACCAGATCGCGCGGGCCGTCCAGCGCAAGGTTCAAGGTCTGCGCGATATCCACCAGGCACTGGTCGCCCTGGGTGTGGCCATACAAATCGTTGTACTGCTTGAAAAAGTCAACGTCGAGCAACAATACGGACAGGGGTTTTCGTTCGCTGTCCGCGCGCGCCCATTCCAGTTCGAAACCACTGTCGAAGCGACGCCGGTTGGCAATATTCGTCAAGCCGTCCTTGAAGGACAGCGCCTCCAACTCCTTTTGCAAGGTCAGCAGCTTTTCCTCGGTCTTCTTGCGTTCGGTGATGTCGAACATGAAGCCAATCAGCGCTTGAACTTCGCCTCTGTCATCGCGCATGACGTGCACGACGTCGCGGATCCACACATAGCCATTGTCCTTGGTCAAGGCCCGGTAGTCTGCCTCATGGTCGACGCCGGCCTGGGATTGGCTGACGCAAAAATTCACCACGGAATCGCGGTCGTCCGGGTGCATGCGCATGGCCCAGTCCTCCACGCTCACCCAGCTGTCAACCGTCCAGCCCAGCAACGCCTCGATCTGCGGACCGATATAGGCGAACTTCTTCGTGGCCCAATCGATCTTCCAGGGAATCGCCTTGGTCGATTCCAGTAAGGTCCTGTACACCGCGTTGTCATCAAGAAGCGTGCTTTCGTCGGACATACTCAATCCACCCTTGATCCACATGAACCAGCCACTTTAGCCTGAACCCGTCAGCGACTCTAGACGATGCTGATATGACTCCGGCTGCGGTGGTTTATGTGGTGGGAGCCAAGGGATGCGCCGAATGACAAGGCCGCACTCGACGCGCCCCTATCGAAACCCATCAAGGCGCCAGCACCTCGATGATCCGGTGCCCGATATACGCCGCATGCGTCTCAAGCGCAAAGTGCCCGGTATCCAGCAACTCAACCTGCGCGTCCGGATTGTCCCGCTTGTACGCCTCGGCCCCAGGCGGAATGAAGAATGGATCGTTGCGGCCCCAGATGGCCAGCGTCGGGATTTTCGCCGCGCGGAAGAAGGCCTGGAAATCCGGATACCGCTTCAGGTTATTGGCATAGTCCAGAAATAGATCGAGCTGGATGTCCTTGTTGCCCGGCCGCTCAAGCAGGGCGGCATCGAGCGTGTAGCTTTCCGGCGCCACGTCGTCCGGATTGGCGACGCCATGCACGTATTGCCATTTGGTCCCCTCGAAGTTCAGCACGGCATCCGCGATGACCTGCCGGTTGGCCGCGGTCGGCTCCGCCCAGTAGGCACGGACTGGCGCCCAGGCATCGCCCAGGCCTTCGAGATAAGCGTTGCCATTCTGTGAGACCAGGCCGGTCACCCGCTCTGGGTGGGCAAGCGCCAGGCGCAGCCCGACGGGCGCGCCATAGTCGAAGACGAACATCGCATAGCGCTTCAGGCCCAGCGCATCGACGAAAGCGCCGAGCGATACGGCCAGGTCGTCGAACGTGTACCGGTACCGGCGCTCCTCGGGAACTTCCGTGAAGCCAAAGCCGGGCAGATCCGGGGCAATCACGTGAAAGCGCGTGGCCAGAAGCGGGATCAGGTTGCGGAATTGATGAGAGGAACTGGGGAACCCATGCAGAAGCAGCAGCACGGGCGCATTGGGATCGCCTGCTGCACGATAGAAAAAATTCAGGCCATCGGCTTGCACGCGACGCGTTTGGATCTGGCTTTCAGGGGTGTTGGACATGATGATCTCCGGGATCAAGGGCTGAATCAATGGCCGAATTCCTACAGGCAGTACGGGCCATTCTTTCTCGTTTTAAGTAACCTGTCAAATTAATATTTGCCGGTTACTAAAATAGATGAAAGATATCCCAGGAAAAGCCCAAGCAAAAAAAATCCGGCCAAGCGGCCGGATGGGTGAGCAAGCAAGCGCTCACGAAGCCGCGTCCTGGGCTTCCCTTTGGCGAAAGGCCGCCACCTTGTGGCGATTGCCGCAAAGCGACATGCTGCACCACCTGCGCCGGTGGGATCGCGTGCGATCGTAGAACCAGAGGGAACAGAGCGGGCTTTCGCATTTGCGCACCAGCTCGAAGTCCCCGTGCGCGAGCAAGTCCGCGGCGGCCTCCGCCGCGGGAAGCAGCCATTGTTCGGGGGTGGCCGCGTCATAGCGGCGTGCCAGGCTCGGTGCGCCCGCCACAACGGTAAGCTCGAGATGACTGCCGCCGGCCGCGAGCGCCTGGTTGAGCGCACTTAGCTTGAGCGGCAACCCTGCCTTTCGTTGGGCGACCAAAGCGCGCACGGTCTCGCGCAATGTTCGCGCGGAATCGAGCAGGCCCTTGGGCGCCTTGCGCTGGGCCGGCGCAAGGCCTGCGGCGTCCAGCCACGCTCGCACATCGTCGTCCGATTGCAGCCGGTCGCGAGGGCCATCGTCGGATTGCTCGATGGTGTTGATCAGATCCAGCGCCACGTCATCGCCGAGCAGGCGGAAGTCGGGCTTGAGCGTAGTGGTAGTCATGAGATTCTCCACCCACAATGTAACCACTTAATTTTCATCTATCAAGTTACGAAGAGGCTACTCCGGGACAACTATGCTGTGCAGCTTGTTGGCAAACTACAATTCCGCTCGACAGTTTTCACTGCGACGCCATTTCTCCGATCCGTCCCAAGCCTCGCGCCGACCATTCCGCATAAGTGAAATAGCATGCAAATCGCCATTGCCTCCGACCACGCCGGATTCGAACTCAAGGAAATACTGAAGAAGGCCTTCGAGAATGTAGAGTGGCTAGACCTCGGAACCCACAGCGCAGACTCGGTTGACTACCCCGCTTTTGGTTTTGCAATGGGACAAGCCATCACGGACGGCCGAGTCCAAAAAGGCGTCGTGATTTGCGGCTCGGGCATAGGCATTTCGATTGCCGTCAATCGTTTCCCTGCCGCAAGAGCCGCCTTGTGCACAAACGCCACCATGGCTCGCTTGAGCCGCCAACACAACGACGCGAACGTATTGGCGCTTGGAAGCAGAATCATAGGAATCGAGGTCGCGCGCGAATGTGTCAGCGCTTTCCTGGACACTCCCTTTGACGGATCGCGCCATCAGCGTCGAATCGACATGTTGAGCGCAGCAAGCTGACCTCCCAACGGCCTGTCGGCAAGCCACATGTCCTTCGTCCCGTTTTCCGTCCCTCTCCCCGCCCGCGCCCAGACCTGGCGCTTCATGCACAGCCGCCAGCGCTCGCAATTCGCAGGCGTGGATGAACGCATTGTGTTTTACGACGCCCCGCCGGACGAAGCCACCCTGGCCAAGATCGAAGACGCGCATCTATGGGCGCCTCATGGCGACCCGCTGCACGAGTTGCCCGAACTCATCGCCCGGCTGCCGTCGCTGGTCCATCTGTCCGTCGGTCCCGGCGCCGTCCCAGGCAGCGTTCTTACCGGATTGCGGGCAGACATGCTCCCAGACAGCCTGCGCCATCTTTCCATCCATCCCGAACCCGGCACGTATACCTGGCAGGCTGGCCCGCTGCCCAGGCTGGAAGCGCTGACGGTGGGCGCCACACTGCGGTTCGATCCGGAAGACTTCCCGGCGTTGATGTCGCTGTCCATGGCCCCAGACCGGCGCGGCGCGCTGCTGGACCGCGTCTTGAGCCTGCCGCTCCAGGAGCTGAATCTGTGGAACGTGCCGTTCGATTCGTCGGTGTTCGATCGCATCGCGGGGCTGCCGCTTTTAGCGTTAGGGCTGCTGGCGGGTCGCGGATTGAAGACCCTGTCCGGTATCGAGCAACTCGCCGGATTGCGCTCCTTGCGGTTGAAGAACCAGGGTGCGCTGGAGACGATAGGTCCGATTGCCGCACTTGCAGGCTTGGAGCGGCTGGATATTCAGTACTGCAAGCGGATTGCGGACATCGGCGTGCTGGACGGGCTGACCCGCTTGCAGGAGCTGACGCTGGTCGGCTGCGGCGATGTGGGCTTGGGCGAGTTGGCGCAAACCCTGAATGCGCGCTTGCGGCGCGCCAACATCGCGGCGACGCGATAGCCATGGCGGGCCTGATGAGCATCCTGCACAGACGTTTCCTGGACTTCCTTGCCGCGCGCGGCTGGACCGTATTGCCTTCCGAGTCTGTCTCCGCTCCCATGGCTGCGCCGGCTGGCAGCACTGAACACGCGCTGTTCCTGTCTTTGTACACACAGCTGAGCAGCGCGGACGACACGCGCTGGTTCCTGAGCGCGGCCGACTATGCCGGAACCACCGACAGCGCCTTCGGGCAAGACGCCTTTCGCCAGATGAGCCTGGAGGCCGCCCTCGGCGATGCCGACCGGCAAGAGATCGACGCTTTCTGGGCGCGCCATGTGCCAATCTTCATGAGCGTGGGCGACGATTACGAGTTTCTCGCGATCGACCGGATCTCGGGCCGGATCGTACATGGAGTCGAACCGGAGTTCGAGGCGGTCAGCGAGGTGGCCAGCAGTCTTGGTGACCTGTTTGAACAGATGCTTGCGGACGGCGAGGCGGCTGCACTGCTGAGCTGACAGTTCCGGTATATTCAGCCGACTCCCTCCCTTGGTTCCCAGGCCCCTCGATGCTTCGCTCACCGTTTCGTATGCACCGTAACTGCCGCGCCGTGCTTGCGCTTGCCGTCCTGTCCCTTTCGGCCACCCAGGCCGCCGCCACGCCCCGCACCGTCTACGCCGGAACACTGCAAGGCGCTGGCGACATCGTGCTGGAGCTGGACACCGACGCGGCGGCCAATGGCGAATTGACCGGCCGCTACTTCTACGCAAAACGCGGCGTGGACATCCCTCTGCAAGGCACGAGCGAGGCACTCTTCGAGCCCAAGCCCCGCCAGGGAGGCACGTCGGCTTCCAAGCCAGCGGATCAAACCGCAAGCTGGCAAGGCACGCGCGACGCCGACGGCTACCGCGGTCTCTGGACCGACGTCCACACCGGCAAGCAACGCCGCTTCGACCTGAAGCAGGTCGCCCAATACGACACGGCGCAACTGGAAAAGGACCGCAAGCAGGCCCGTGCCAGTCAGGTCAATCTCGGCGATGTCGACGTCCAGGCAGGCATCAATACCGTTCGCGCGCCATACGAAACGCTGAAGCTGGCGGGACACGCCCAGCCCGTTGGCAAGGAGATCGGCCACGGCGTGGTGGCCTATCGCATGTGGCGCGACCCGCGCACCAAGTTCACGTATCCCCGGCTGACGCTCCATCCCGACGCGCAGGTCCTGCAACGCACCAACTATCTGCTGGAACAGCGCCATTGGCAGAAAAGCCTGGGCGCGCTGGACTGCATGGCGTCGGCCTACACCAGCGGCAATCCCGGCGCTGGCACGCTGGGCGGCTTCGATGAGGAAGCGGTGAACGTCACCTGGCTGTCCGGCGCGCTGATGACGGTGACCGAGTCGGGCAGCCTGGACTGCGGCGGAGCGCATCCCTACAACCATTTCGAGCCCTATACCTTCGATCTGCTGCGCGGCGAGTACCTGGACTGGAATCGCGTGTTCGACGCCTATGTGCCGGGCAAGCGCAGCTTTGGCGGGGAAAAGAGTGCTGCCCTGCTCGGGCTGGTGCAACAGGCCGTCAAGGCGGGAACGGAGGCCCCACAGTCCGAGGACCATCCCAATCTGGAAGACTGCGCGGACCTCTGGCCCGACTATCTGGCGCTGGGAGTCCAGGCGCCCGGTGCGCTGAGCCTGTCCGTGTCCGGAGTCGGACACTCGGCGGGCGCTTGCCTGGGCACGCACGCCAGCCTGCCGTTCAAGGCCTTGGCGCCTTATCTGAAGCCGGGCGGACAGGCGTATCTGGTTTCCGACTGAATGGGACGGAGGCTGGTGCGCTTGCCCAGCCTCGGATCAAACACGGCTGGACCGCCCTACTTGCGCTGCGCGAAGTACGCCTGATACCACTTCTGCGTCCTGTAGTCCCCCACGCCACGCGCGAGAGGGCACATCTCGTCTGGGTCCTCATCCGGTCCCAGCCGTGTTCCAACCAGCGTCCAGGTTCGCCTGTCCCGATTGACATATATCTCGGCCTTCCAACCCGCCGTCTGCACGTATTCGCCCGACGGCAATTCCTTTTGTAGCGCCTTCAGCGATTCAGGCAAGGCGTAGCTGCAGAGAGGCTCCCTCTCCAGTCCGTACTCGTCCAGGTCGGGCTTGCCGGGAGAAGCGCCGAAAGCTGGCACGGCGAGCGCCGCGGCCATAAGGGACGTGATGAGTCGGCAGCAGGTATTCATGGGCGGACGTCCGGATATCAGTCGGGCGGCAAAGAGAGGGCACTACTACCGTGCCGCGAGCCCCCCGCCGGCCTGAACCATCGTATGCATGCCGGCGCCACACGCGCAAGCCCGCGCTCTCCCTTGGCGGTCAGGCAAAGCCAACAGCTCAATCCTTTGGATTCATCCCTAAGGATTCTTGACCACCGGCGCGCCCGGTGGCAAGAATCACACGACGATTGCAACGCCAGGAGTGCATAGCGATGCCGATACCACGCTGCAGATTCGCCCCGTTCGCCATGGCGCTCAGCACTCTTGCCGCGGGAAATTCCGCCCTTGCCGCTGAATGGGAACGCGAACGCGATGAGATCGGCTTCTACAAGGAACCGGTGTGCGACTATGGCTTTCGCGTCAAGAGCGCGCTCGTCAATATCGCAAAGCAAGTGCCGACGGGTCTCACAGCGACAAATGCCCAATGGGAGATGGAGGTCTTCAACAATCCCGAATCGAAGAGCTGGACGCTGGTTGGCAAGAGCAGGGCCGGCGATGCCAACCCCTCGAAGCTTTGCCGGATAAGCAGCGGCCAGCAATCGCCATACGAAGAGCAGCCATGGTTCAAGAAGTACTTCGGCAGGTAATTTTGGCTGCGTGCAGAGCCGCTACGCGCTGGAATACGGCGCGTAGTCGGCAATGTCCGCCAGCGGCCAGTATTCGCCTACCAACCGCTCCCGCGGGAACGAGGTGATGTCGGCAGTGCTCAGGCCCACGCTATCCACAGAAATGATCTGCGTCGCAAGCCGGCGATAGCCCGCGCGGAAATGGTTGGCGCCCTTGATGGCGATCAGCTTGTACGCAGTCACGTCGACACCATGCAAAAAGAATGGCTCTTCGTCGTAGATCTGTTCGGCACGCGAGGCGACGATCACGTCCACGCCCTGGATGACCAGGCGGCACATGGCGCCCAGGTCAAACTTCACGCCTTCGAACATCGAGCCCGCGCGATTGACGAAGCGGCCGTCGGTGATGGCCTTTACATAGGCATGCACGCGCAGCGGCTGTCCTTGGAAGCGGCCCTGCTTGGCACCCAGTGACACGCTGATGGTCGCGCCGACGCCGGCCTGGCGGGCTTGCTCGACCACGGACGCATCGTTGATGGACGCGAAGCAGCAGGTGCCGGGCGCGGGTTTGGCGTCCAGGATGGCGCGCAACAGATAGGTGCCGTCGCCAGGCGTGCCGCCGCCTGGGTTGTCCGCGTATTCGTTGACGACGACGGGACCGCGTCCGGCGGCCAGCGCCATGGCGACGCCCTGCTCCGGGCTTGGAAACGATGGCCGGAACGCCTCCCGGTGTTCCCAGATCCATTGCGCGACTTCGTCCGCGCAGCGCTCGGCCAGCTCCTGGTCGCCCGCCGTGGTGCAGACCACGGCCGGACATGGCGCGGCGATATCCGCAAGGGGAAAGCCGTGGAACCAAGAACAGTCGATGACGCCCGGTAGCGCGGCCAGCCTGGCGCACACGGCGTTGACCTCGGCTGGAATAAAGCCTTCCTGCGTCGTGACGATGTAGGGCAGCATGGGCAAGCGACGCATGACGGTTAACGGCTTCAGGCGCCCGCCGACGATATCGAGCAACAACGCCACCGCTTCGACCGCCCGGTCGTGAAAGTCGGTATGCGGATATAGCTTGCAGGGCAAGGTCAGGTCGCACGCCTGCCGCATGGCCTCGGTCATATTGCCATGCAGGTCGTAGACGGCGGCGATGGGCACATCGGCGCCGACCAGTCGGCGGACCGCCAGGCAAAGATCGCCCTCGATATCCTCGATGCCGTCGGCAACGCCGGCGCCGTGCAGCGCCAGCAGCACGCCGTCCACCGGCAAGACGGCGTGGATGCCGTCCAGGATCCGGCGCTTCATCTCGGCATAGGCCTGGGCCTCGATCGTGCCCGAGGGCGTGGCCTGGCCGACGTAGGTGTAGACCAGTTCGGCCCCGGTCTGCCTGGCGCCTTCGATGAAGCCGCCGACCTGGTGATTCGATCTGTCGAAGGCTTGCAGTATCTCGTCCTTGCCGTATTGCTCGAACGCGCGCAATGGCGTCTGGCCGGCGAACTCGGCGGCATAGGTGTTGGTTTCATGGATCAGGCCGGCGACGGCGAGTCGCGGCGCAGTGGCTTGAGTGCGTGCCATGGTGTGTGTGCCTTGCCTTCAGCGATTGACTTTCTTGGGATCGAAGCTCAGCGCGATCAGGGCGCTGACCAGGAGCGAGCCGGCGATGATGTAGATGGCGGGCGCGGTGCTGTGGTAGATATCGCGGATCCAGCCTATCAGGTAGGGACTGACGAAACCGCCCAGATTGGCCAGGCTGTTGATGATGCCGATCGAGGCGGCCGCGGTGGCGCCGCCCAGGAAGGCGGTGGGCAGTGTCCACATGATCGGCGAGAAGCTGATGATCCCGGCGGCGGCCACGGAAAGCGAGATGACGGCCAGCGTCAGGTTGGTGCCCGCGGATACGCTGGCGACCAGTCCCGCCGCGCCCAGCACCAGGATGAAGACCAGGTGCCAGCGGCGTTCGCGGCGCAGGTCCGAGCTGCGCCCGACCAGGATCATGGCCACCATGGCGACCAGATAGGGAATCGCGCTCAGCAGGCCGATGCGCAGGCCGCCTTCGGCGCCGGCGTCCTTGATCAAGGTGGGCAGATAGAAGCCCAGGGTGTACAGCGCCATCATTGCCGGAAAGGTCATGGCAACGATTTTCCAGATGCGCGCGTCGCGCAGCGCCTGCAACAGCGGCATGTGCTCGCGGCCCGCGTTGTCGGCGGCGATGTCGTGTTCGATCAGCTTGCGCTGTTCCGGCGTGAGCCACGCGGCATCCTGGACGCGGTTGGTCAGGATCAGCAGCACCCCGATGGCCAGCGGAATGGTGGGCAAGGCTTCCAGCACGAACAGCCATTGCCAGCCCGGATGCCCGCCGACCAGATGGAATCGCTCCATGATCCAGCCCGACAGCGGGTTGCCGATGAGGCCGGCCACCGGAATGCCGGCCTGGAAAATGGCCGTCATCTTGGCGCGGCGGCGATTGGGAAACCAGTAGGTCAGGTAGAGGATCACGCCGGGGTAGAAACCGGCCTCGGCCACGCCCAGCAGAAAGCGCACCGTGTAGAACTGCCAGGGCGCGGTGACGAAGGCCATGATGCCGGACAGGATGCCCCAGGAGATCATGATCCGCGCGATCCAGAGGCGCGCGCCCACGCGGTGCATGATCAGGTTGCTGGGCACTTCGAACAGCATGTAGCCAATGAAGAACAATCCCGCGCCCAGGCCATAGGCGGCCTCGCTGAACTGCAGATCGGCCAGCATGTTCAGCTTGGCGATGCCAATGTTGATGCGGTCCAGGTACGCGACCACGTAGCAGAGCATCAGAAAAGGTATGAACCGCAGCGCGACCTTTCTGTAGGTCGCGTCTTCAAAGGCTTGCTGGTCCGGGCGCGCGGCGCGGCCGGCGTGGATGGTTGCACTTCCGCTCACAGGTTTTCTCCTCGGTATTTGGTTTTTTGTGTGCTGCGGCTTAGGCCGCGCGACGCTGGCTCAGCAGCCTCGCGTGGTTCTGGAAGCCGCGCAGCGCTTCAGGCGGCACCAGCGATCCGCCGGTAGCCCAGATCACGTGCGTGGCTCCAGACATCTCGATGCCTTGGGCATAGGCGCGTCCGGCGGCGGAGCCGTCGAGCCAGCCTGGTCCTGAAACCGCGGCGGCGGCCGACGGTTCGACCTCGACGCCCAGGGTGTCCTTGAGCGCAAGCAGGTTCAGGTAGAGCTCGTCATCCGACACGGTGAAGACGCCGCCGAGCTGGGGCCGCATCAGCGAAGCCACCAATTCCGATGCCTGGCCCACAGCCAGGCCGTCGGCTTCGGTGCGGTTGTCCAGGCCGATGTCGTACACCGACACGGGGCCGTTCGCTTCCGACGCAAGCTGCACCAGAAAGCAAGGCGACGCGACGGGTTCGGCAAAGAAGCAATGCACGTGAGACCCGAATAGCGCCTTCAGGCCATGGCTGATGCCGCCGGGCGCGCCGCCCACGCCGCAGGGGATGTACACGAACAGCGGATGCCTGGCGTCGACCACGCGGCCCGCTTCGGCCAATTGCCTGGCCAACCCGCGAGCCGCGGCGGCATAGCCGAAGAACAGCAGTTCGGATTGTTCGTCGTCGACGAAATGGCTGCGCGGCGCGGCCAATGCCTGCGTCCGCCCTGCCGCGACCGCCTCGGCGTAGTCGCCAGCGTGTTCCACCACGCGCACGCCACGCTTGCGCAGCCGCTCCTTCTTCCACTCCTTCGCATCGGCGGACATGTGGACCACGGCATCGAATCCCAGCGCGGCCGCCATGACGCCGATGCTCATGCCCAGGTTGCCGGTGCTGCCCACGGTCACGGCATACTGGCTGAACACCGCGCGGGCCTGCGGCGTCGCCAGGACGCGCCGGTCCGTCGCCGCATCCTTGAGCAAGCCATGCTCCAGCGCAATGGATTCGGCTATGGCCAATACCTCGTGAAAGCCGCCACGCGCCTTGATCGATCCGGCGACAGGCAGCTCGTCATCACGCTTGAGATACCAGCTGCCCGACGCGGCGGCGCCGCCCAGCGCCTGTTGCAGCGGCTTGGCGAACATCAGCCGGGACTCGATATGCCCGCCCGAGGCGCCAAGCTCGGGAAACAGCGCGGCCAGCAGCGGCGCGCAACGCGCCAGGCGGCTTTCCGCCTCGTCGATCAGGTCCAGCGATGGCGCCGATGCGGGCAACGGCCCGCCCCTTGCGGGGTTGAGCCATAGCAAAGGCGTTCTTGATTGAAGATTTTCTAATAGCTGGGGATTGAAATCGGCGGTCATCATGGGCTTGCGAGTTGATGGTTCGGCGCAAATCGTAGATTCCGCAGGCGTGCAAGAATAGCGATCATTTCTAATTCAGCCATTAGCTTGACTTATGTCTGTCCATTTCGACTCCACCCTGCTGGGCGCCCTGCGCTGCTTTGACATGGCCGGCCGCCATCTCAGCTTCACCCGGGCGGCGGCGGCCATGAATCTCACGCAAAGCGCGGTGAGCCAGCAAATCCGTCAGTTGGAAGACCGCCTGGGCTACCTGCTGTTCGTGCGCCAGCAGCGCGGACTGAAGTTCACGTCCAAGGGCGAAACGCTATTCGCGACGGTCAGCCGCGCGCTTGCCGATATCCAGCAGGAAATCGAGCGGCTGGGCCTGCCGGCGTCCGCGCTGCAGGTCAATTGCCTGCCGTCCTTCGCGCTGCAATGGTTGATGCCGCGCCTGACGGAATTTCATCGCTTGCAGCCGGATGTGTCGGTGCGGCTGAAGGCGGAGTTCCAGCCGCTGGACCGCAAGCTGATGGAGGAAGAAGACATAGACATCGCCATCCGCTATGACCCGGCGCACTACAGCCATGTGCAGGCGGATGCCTTGCTGGACGAGTATCTGCTGGTGGTCGCGACGCCCGAGTACCTGGCCGCGCACCCGGCGTTTCGCGCCGGCAAGTCCATCGATGGCGTCGAGTTCCTGCACGACGCCTCGCCTTGGGTCGGGGCTGCGGAGTTCATCGAGTGGCGCACCTGGATGCAGGCGCACCGGCCCGGATGGATCCGCCACCTGGAGGGCCCTCAGTTCAACCTGGCCAGCCTGGCCATCGGCGCCGCGCTGAATCATCAGGGCGTAGCAATCGGGCGCAGCGCGATGGTCTACGACGAGATCCGCAGCGGACGGCTGGTCGACGTGTTCGGCAAGCACGCGCCCGCGCCGGCGCGCTATGTGCTGCTGTCGCGCCGGCCTGAAGAGCGGCGCACCCGGATCTTTTCCGACTGGCTCAAATCCGAGTGCCGCAACTTCGACGACCAGCGCTCGGCGCTGATCGGGTGCGCGCGCGGGTAGCTCTCCGCTCAGAAGCGATACGCCACGCCTGCGCTGAACGACCTGCCGTTGCCGGGCAGGAAGATCGGCATCGCGGGCGTCGCCGTATTGCGGATGGCGTAGCTGCTGGCATAGGTCTTGTCCGTCAGATTGTCGGCCTGCACGTAACCGCTCCAGTGCGCGTTGTGCTCGTAGGCGACCTTGAAACCCAGCAGCGCATAGGCGTTCTGCTGCGTGCCCGGCGCGTTGGCGTGGTTGGTTTCGGTATCGCTCATCAGCCAGCGCAGATTGGGACCAAAGCGCCAGCCGCCCAGACGGTACATCACCTCCGCGCTGAGCAGGTGACGCGGCACGCCGGCGATGCGGTTGCCCTGGTACTCGCCACTGCGGAAGCGGAAGTCGCTGAAGGTGTAGGCGATGCGGTAATCGAACAGGCCGTCGCCCGGCGCAGGCAAACTGCCGTTGATGCCGGCTTCGATGCCCTGATGGCGGGTGCGGCCGGCGTAGTTGTAAGTGCCTGCCGGCGTGCCGTTGGCGTTGGTGACGGACATGAGTTCGTCTTCGACGTTGCTGCGGTACAGGGACACGGTCCAGTTCAGGTCGCGGCCAGCGACGAGGACCGTGCCGTCTCCGCCGATTTCATAGGTCAGCGCGCGCTGCAGGTCGAGCTTGCTCATGGACGTGACCGCGGTGGCCGGGTTCATGGGCGCGGGCACTTCGCCATTGACGATTTCCCAGAAGGTGGGAGCTTCGTTGCTGCGGCTGATGTTGGCGTACCAGCGCTGGGCGGCGGCAGGCTGCCAGATGATGCCCAGGCGCGGCGTAGCGTAGTTCCAGTCCTGATCCAGGGTCTTGCCGCTGTTGCGTTCGCGCGCGTCGCGCACGGCCTGGGTGTACTTGAGGTCGCCGATCAGGCTCAACTGTTCGTTCACATGCCAATCCAGGCCGACCAGCGCGCTGCGGTTCTCGGCCTTGAGGTCATAGGCGCCGAAGCGTTGCAGACGGCGGCCGTCGGCGGGTCGTATGGCGTAGAAGTCGCGGTCCATGTCGCTGCGCTGCCAATCGAGCGCGACGCGGTAATCCACGCTGCCGGCCTTGCCGGCCAATTGCCAAACCAGGCCGTAGGTATCGCCGTCCGTGACGTTGGCGACCTGGGGATTGGTGAAGTCATCGTTGGTGCGCTGCCAATAAATGCCCGCGGTCTGGTTGAGCGCGTCCGTGCCCCAATAGCTGCGGTTAGCGATGCGGAACTGGCTGGTGTCGCGGTGCGGATCGCGCTTGTACACATTGTTGGCCAGGTCCAGCGGCGTAGTGCCGTCGCCCAGCACGCTGCGCGGATCCTGAAGCATGCGGGCCTTGGGCACGGGTTGGGGAATATCGAACTTGAGGTCCGTGTAGGACAGGTAGGTGCGGTTTTCAAAGGTGCCGCGGCGAAAGCCCAGGTTGCCTTGGAAGCTTGAGCGCTCGGACGAAGAATGGTGGCGGTAGCCGTCGGACTTGTCATAGCCGAAACTGAAGCGGCCATCCATGCGCTCGCCTTCAAAGCCCTTGGATAGCGTGAGATTGCGGGTGCCGAAGCTGCCGGTTCCCAGGCGGATGACGTCGCTCTGGGTGCCGGTGAGAGACTGGAAATCGACCTCCCCGCCCAGCGTGGTCGCGCCCGGCGACAGCGCGTTGGCGCCGCGCCGCACCGTGACCAGGCCGGCGTTTCGCGGTTCCAGCAGGCTGATGATGAAGGAGCCGTCGGCATCGTTGAGCGGCAGGCTATCCTGCATCAACAGGATGCCGCGACTCAAGGGATTGCTCTGGATGCCCGAACCGCGGATGTTCAGGCGCGGCTGATCCAGCCCGCCGAAGAATTCCTGCACGATGACGCCGGGCTGATAGTCCAGCGCGTCGCGCAGGGTAATCAGGCGTACCTCCTGCTGCGGCTGGGCCAGATTGGTGCCGCCGGGCACGGTCTGCAGTTCGGCCTCGGCCTGCTGCGGACCGGGGTCGAGGGCGCGCGTCAGGGATTGACCCGATACGACCACAGGCGCCAGCGAGGGGACGACTTGGCTGGCCGGGGCCACGCGGAGCTGGCCGGCTTCCTGGGCAAGGGCGGTGGACAGGCCGAGGGCGCTGAGAGTGAGGCTGGACGCCAGTTGGCGCAGGACGGGGGACGTCATGGGAATGCTTCCGCGTAGAGCTGAATGGGCTGGGTTACCAGGACAGATGGAACATGGCTTTGGCCAGCAAGACGATGCCGGCCATGTGACAGAAGACGCTGATGTGCACGCGCCTGCGCAGCGCGCTGTGCAGACGCTGGCGCCGCGCCAGCGTCATGGCCGTGACCACATGGACCAGCACGCTGGCGGCGAGCGCGATCTTGATCGACAACAGCAGGCCGAAGGACGAACTACCGGGGCTGGCAAGCGCGCCGCGGTACTGCCAGGCCATGCCCAGGCCAGCCAGGTACAGCACGGCTACCGCCCAGGGCACCACGGCGCGCACGCGCGGGCCAAGCTGGCCGCCCAGCGCGCGGCGCACGTCGGCAGGCAGGCGCTTTTGCACCGGTTCCAGAAACAGCACCTCGAAGGTCACGGTGCCCACGAAGACGAAGGCGGCGCACAGGTGCAAGACGAGCAGAAAGGGATAGGTATTCATGGAGAGTCCGCTATCGAAAAACAGGAAATCGGGTTGGACGCATGCTTCAGGGCTGCCCGCCCGCCGCCAGCAGCAGCTCGCGCAAGCGTTCCGCGTCGGTGTTGGGAATGCCGCCCGGCGCGCCATTGCCGGAAGACTCCAGCGGACTCTCCAAAGCGATGGGCGTGACGTTCCCCCGATGCACCATGACGCAACGGTCGACCAGTCCCAGCAGTTCCCCTGGGTCGTGGCTGATGCACAGCAAGGCCGCGCCGCTGCGGGCCAGTTCCTCGCCGCAGCAAGCGGCGAGCTGGCGGCGCAACGCCGGGTCCAGCGCGCTGAAGGGCTCGTCCAGCATCAGCAGGTCTGGGGTCAGCGCCAGGGCGCGGGCCAACGCGACGCGCTGCGCCATGCCGCCGGACAGCTCGCCTGGCCAGGACTGCATGGCGGCGTCCAGCCCCACTCGAGCCAGCCATTGCGCGGCCAGGGCGCGAGCCTGGCGCGGCGCGTGTCCGGCCCCGCGCAGCGGCAAGGCGACGTTGTCCAGCGCGTGCCGCCACGGCAACAGGCGCGGTTCCTGGAACATCAGCAGGGGATGGCGAAAGCCATTGCGCAAGGTTCCGCCGCTGGGCCGGACCAGGCCGGCCGCCAGGCGCAGCAGGCTGCTCTTGCCGGCGCCGCTGGGGCCGATCAGCCCCAACCGTTCGCCGGGGCGCAGGCACAGGTTCACGTCCTGCAGCACGGTCTGCGCGCCGTAGCGCAGCGACAGCGATTGCATCTCAAGCATGGCTAGGCTCCATCCAGCGGCCCAACCGGCGCTGCAAGGGTTGCAGGAAGGCGAATTCCAGCAAGGCCACCAGGCCCAGGATTAGCAGGACCCAGGCGAACAGTTCGGCGGTGTCGAAGGTGCTGCGGGCGTTGGCCAGCGCATAGCCCACGCCATTCTCCGCGCCCAGCACTTCGGCCATCACCACCAGCCGCACGCCGCCGCAGGCAGCGATCAGCAGAGCCGCCAGCAGCGGCGCGCTGAGGGCCGGCAGATACAGATGGCGCAAGCGCAGCCAGGGGCCGTAGCGGTAGACGTGGGTCATCTCGATCAGCTTGCGGTCCACGTGCAGCATGCCCTTGACCGTATTGACGTACATGCCGGGCGCCATCATCAGCGTCGTAATGAAGATCACCATCGGCGACCCCAGGCCGAACCACAGCATGGCAAGCACGACGACCACCACCGGCGGCATGGCCATCAGCAGCCAGCGCAGCGGTTCGATCAAACCGCGCAAGCGCGCGCTATGTCCGGCCAGCACGCCCAGCGCGAAGCCGATGGACGCACCCGCCAGCACCCCTATGCCGATGCGCATCAGGCTGACGCCTGCGTTGGCGAAGAACTGTGGGCTGCGCACCAGCGGAACGACAGCGCGCAGCGCTTCCCACGGCGTGGCCATGAGCAGCGGACCGAGCTGGCGCGCAGCCACATGCCAGGCCAGCAAAAGCAGCAACACGCCGGCCGCGCTCCAGGCGCGCGAGGTCCGCGCAGATGCCCCGACGGCAGGACCTTTGGAATAGGTGTTCATCGGACCCTCATGGTCCGTAGAAGCCAACGGGTGGCAGGCCGCCCCCGATGGCTTGCGGAAAACGGCCGGCCAGCAGGCGGTACAGTGCCTCCAGTTCGGGGCGCGCGTCGCGGGCGCTGCGGCTCTGCAGGCGCGTGCCGCGGATGGCGGTCTCGATGGCCGCCAGGGGCAGATGCGGCAGATGCTCGCGCACCAGCGCGGCGCAGTCGGCGGGATGCTCGACGCACCAGCGCGCGGAGGCCGCGTAGGCCTGGTCCACGGCGCGGCACAAAGCCGCATCGCCCGCCACGCGGGCTGCCGCCATGACGCCGGCCTGCGGCAGCGTGGGCTGCGCGGGAAAGGCAGCGCTCCAAGCCTGTTCCAGGCTTTGGCCGCGATGCAGCGCCGGCGCCCCTGCGGTCTGTTCAGCCCGCCACAACAGCAGCGAGGCCATGGGCTCGACCAGCAGCGCCTGCCCTGCCTGGCCATTGAGCATCAGCGCGATGGCGTCCTGTCCGTCGCGGGTACGGCGCAAGGCGACCGGCGCCAGGCCGCGCGCGGCATGCGCTTCCAGCAGAGTATCCAGCAGTACGGCCGGCAGATCGCGCTGAAAAGGCGCCACCAGTTCGCGGCCGGCCAGATCGTCGAAGGTCTGCACCGCCGGATCGCGGCTGACCAGCCACAGAATGCCCCATACGGAGATATTCAACAGGCGCACAGGCATGCCGCGGTTGTGCAGCAAGGCCGGCAGCGTGCTGGGAGCGGCGCTGAAGTCCAGCTCGCCGTTCACCAGCAGCGTGCGCAGTTGATCCGGCGTCTGCCACAGGCGGAAACGTAGCTGCCCGGCGTGATCCGCCAGCGCGCCGGTGGCCGCCATGTGCATCAGGGGATAGCTGACCACGGCGCCGGGGCCTGCCAGCGTCAGGACGGTGCGGCGATCCGGCAATGCCGCACGCAGGGTTCCCGCCCCGGGCAAAAGCGCAGTTCCCAGGGCAGCCGCGCAGAAGCGGCGGCGCATGTGCAAGTCGTTCATTGAATTTCAAATAAGAATTGTTATCGTTTAAGATTCTCCCATTCACACTGAAAGACCCAGAATGACAAATATCAATCTGGCCGGCGCGGCCGTAGTGGCATTGCTGGCAAGACATCCGCTGCTGCACGGCCTGCCCCCAGGCATGGACCAGGAAGTCGCGGCCGACCTGCTGCGCGGCGCCAGTCCGCTGCGGGCCGAGGCAGGGCAGATCCTGTTTGGCGAAGGCGACGAAGCCTCCAGCTACGTGCTGATAGAAAGCGGCCAGGCCGAGGTCATGCGCTACAGCTACAACGGCGACGAACGCGTATTCCGGGTCTTCGAGCCGGGCCAGTTGATGGCGGAAGCGGCCATGTTCATGCCTCACGGCCGCTACCCCATGCAGGCTCGCGCCCGCAGCGCCCTGCTGGGTTGGCGCCTGGGCCGGCGACAGTTGCACGATGCTTGCCGCCGCTGGCCGGATCTGGCGCTCAAGCTGCTGGCCGCGCTCAGCAAGAGCCTGTACGACCAGGTGAACAAGGTCGACTGGATGACTTCCAGCTCGGCGCCCGAGCGGCTGGCCAACTACCTCATGGGCCTGCATGAGCGCCAGGGCGCCGCGCTGACGCTGCCGCTGAACCAACGCCAGCTTGCCGCTCACCTGGGCATCCGCGCCGAAACCTTGAGCCGCCTGCTCAACGACTGGCAGACGCAGGGCTACATCAGCGGCAAGCGCCGCCAATGGGCAGTGCATGACTCGGCGCCTCTGGCCAGGCTGGCGACGACGGCGAAGCGGCCGTTCTAACGGTTGGCCGGGCTGGGCCGGCGCCGCGCAGTGGCCTGTGATGACTCCAGCCGCGGCGCCAATGACTTTCGTCATCGGCGGCGCGGCGGTGCGCGTCGGACAATGCGGGCAGATCCTCTCCCCCGCTCCCATGTCCGAATCCGTTCCTCCCCTTGCGCCAGTTCCGGCTGCGCTCCCGATCACCGAAGCAGACATCCGGCAACTGGTGCACCGCTTCTATGCGCAAGTGCGCCAGGACCAAACGCTGGGTCCGATATTCAATTCCCGCGTGGCGGACTGGGACCACCACCTGGACCTGTTGTGCGATTTCTGGTCGGCGCTGCTGCTGGGCACGCGCCGCTTCAAGGGCGCGCCTATTCCCGCGCATGCGCGCATCCCGGATCTTTCATGGCCTCTGTTCCAGCGCTGGCTGGCCCTGTTCCATGGAGTCACCGCCGGGCTCGGCCGGCCGGCCTTGCAAGCCCAGGCCGACGCCATGGCCAAACGCATCGCGGCCAAGCTGTGGAGCGTGTGGCAGCAGCGCCAAGATCTGCCGAGCCTGCCCGACTCGCTGCCTGAAGGCGTGCGGCCCTACCGCGACAGTCCGGTGTTCACGCCCGACAACCTGCCGGCTGGCTTGCGCGCCGCGCACACGACCAAGGCCGGCACCTGGGGCTTGTTGAAGGTGCACGCCGGCGTGCTGCGCTATACGCTGGATGATCCGCCGCACGCCGTAGCGGTGCTGACGGCCGGGCAGCAAGTGCTGATAGAGCCGCAGGTGCGGCACCATGTGGCGTTCGAACTACCGGGCAGTTTTCAGATCACGTTCTGCCGAGCGGACGGCCCGGAAGACGCCGCCTGACCGGAATCGCAGAGGCGGCGCCGCCGCGCCGCACTCTTCCGGGCTCCCTTTTCTTCAGGCGGCTGCGGCGCTCAAATGTTCATAAAGAATCGCCGCCCCTATCCCCATCAGCGCCATCCCGCCCAGGATCTCGGCCCGCTTGCCCGCGACGCTGCCCAGCACGCGTCCCAGCATGACGCCTATCGTCACCATCAGGGTAGTGGCCAGTCCGATGGCAATGGCTGCGACCACGATGTTCACGTCGACGAATGCCAGCCCCACGCCCACGGCCATGGCGTCGATGCTGGTGGCGAAGCCGGTTGCGGCAAGCAGCCAGAAAGAATGGCGGGTGACGGGTTCGGCATCTTCGTCCTCTTGCTTGAGGCCGTTGCGTATCATCAGCAAGCCCAGGATACAGAGCATCGCGAAGGCGATCCAATGGTCCCAGGCAACCACATACCTGGCCGCAACGGAGCCCAGCGCCCAGCCTATCACTGGCGTGATGGCTTCGATCACACCGAAGATCAGCCCTGTGCGCAGGGCTTCCGGAAATCGGGGTTTATGCAGCGCGGCGCCTTTGCTGATGGCCGCGGCGAAGGCGTCCGTGGACATGGCGAACGCGAGAACGATGATGGCGATGGCATTCATTTGAGGAAAGATCCAACTGGGCGGAAACGGCACGGATCCTCCGCGCCGCCCAGCGTCGCGCGAAAAATCCGTGGTCTCGCCAAGCGTGAATGCCGCTTGCGCCATGGCCGGAGTAGCCAAGAATGTTGACGCAAGCCCCCGCGGAACTGGCCGCGGGGAGGCTACTCCCCAAAGAGTAAAGGCAGTCTAGCAGAGCCTGCCGACAGGTGTGTTACAGCGCTATTCCCCGCGTATCCCCGCCTTCTCGATCACCTCCTTCCAACCTTTCGCCTCTCTGTCCACCCAAGCCTCGGCCTGCGCCTTGCCCGCGAACGGTCCGCGCATGCCCAGCACGGCCATGCTCTGCTGGAACTCCGGCATGACATAGACCTTGGCCAGCGTATCTTCCCAGACCCGCGCGATTTCCTTGGACGTCCCCTTGGGCGCCATCACCAGGAATGCAAACGACACGTCATAGTTCTTCAGCCCGGCCACACCCGATTGCGCCGCGGTGGGGACTTCAGGCAGGTCGGCGTCCCGTTCCTTACCCGATACCGCCAGCGCTTTCAGCTTGCCGGCCCGCACATGCGGCAGGACCCCAGGCGTGGCGAGAAAGGCGGCCTGTATCTGGTCGCCCAGCAAGGCATTCACAGCCGGAGCGTTGCCGCGATACGGCACGTGCGCGACTTCCATGCCAGCTGCGAGCCTGAGCTTTTCGAAGGCGAGGTTGCCGGGACTGCCATAGCCGGCGGAGGCATAGGTGATGCGATTGGCTTTGGCGTAGCGCAGGAATTCGTCCAGCGTGTTGATGCCGAGCTCGGGGCGGACCGCCAGGGCCAGGCCGAAGGAGCCGGCCAGGCTCAGCGGTTCCAGCCGTTGGGTGACGTCCTTGTCCAGGCCCTTGAAGATGTAGGGATTGACGGTCATCAGCGTGTCCAGCGTCATCAGCAGCGTGTAGCCGTCTGGCGCTGCCTGGGCCACGGACTGCGCGCCGATATTGCCGGAAGCGCCGGAGCGGTTTTCAACGACGATGGTCTGGCCCAGGATCTTGCCCGCGTGCTGGGCGATGGCGCGGGCTTCGAGGTCCAGCGGACCGGCGGCCGGGAAGTTGACGATGAGTCGGACGGGACGCGCGGGGTAATCGGACGCCATGGCAACCGAGGTTCCGGCCGCGAGCAGCGCCGTACAGAACAGCAAGGACTTGATCATGCTTTCTCCTGGGTGGCGCCGACCCCGAGGCCGGCACCGTTGCGGGGCATCAGGCAATGGCGCTGGGATGCGGACTGGTCTCGGCGTGGCGGATCATGCTGCGCGACAGCTCCATCAGCAATTCGGCGCGCAGCGCATTGGCGGCGGGGTCGTCCCACAGATTGCGCAGCTCGTGGGGATCTTCGCTCAGGTCATAGAGTTCGCCCCAGGCCGCATCGGCATAGACGCTGAGACGGTGGCGCGCGGTCTGCAAGGTACGCATGCGGGTGCGGCCGGGAAAGCCGAACATGGTGCGCTGGCCCTCTTCCTCGATCAGCACCGCATCGCGCACGGTGTCGGCCTCGCCAGACATGAGGGGCAGCAGGGACGCGCCCTGCATGCCGTTGTAGGCCGGCAGGCCGGCGCGCGCCAGCACGGTGGCAGCGATGTCGGCCGTGGAGCACAGCGCCTGGCTGCGCGGCGAGACCGGAGCTGCCTGCGGATCGCGCCAGATGAACGGCGTGCGTATCAGGCTCTGATAGTGGATCGGCCCCTTGAGCAGCAATTGGTGGTCGCCGAAGTAATCGCCATGGTCGCTGGTGAAGATGACGACGGTGTTGTCGTCCAGCCCGTTCTCGTGCAGCGCCTGCATAACGCGGCCTATCGTGGCGTCGATATGGCTGATGGAACCGTAGTTCAGCGCAATCGCCTCGCGCGCCTCGCGCTCGGTGCAGGCAAAGATCGCAGGCGTGTGCTTGACGGCCTTGCCCTGGTCGCGCTGCTGGTGCATCCAGGCCACGTGCGGCGGCGGATGATGGCCCGGCGCGGCGCTGGCATGGAAAGATTCCGGCAGGATCACGTCGTCAGGCTGGTACATGTCCCAGTATTTGCCGTGAGGCGTGTAGGGATGGTGCGGGTCGGGAAATGAGCACTGAATGAAGAAAGGCTTGCCGCTGGCGGCATGCTCGCGCAGCTGCGCGATGGTCTGGTCGCCGACGTACGCGGTGGTGGAGCATTCCTCAGGCACGCGGGTGCGCCAGGCCTGGTGATGTTGCGTCAGCACAAAGCCAGGTGCGGGCAAGGCGTGTTCAGGGCCCCACAGACACCGCGCTTCGGGGTGTTCCCGCGCCAGCCAGCGCTCGTAGTGGCCCCAAACCTGGTCACCGTGGTCCACCGCCAGCGCCACGCGCTCGAAGCCATAGAACGGCATGTCAAGGTCATGCCTGGGATCCGTGCGCCATAGCGGCCCCCATTCCTGGTCGTAGTTGCCGGGCTCGGCGGTCCAGGCCTCGCCGCGAGCGCCATCACCCGCCGGCGGCCAGATGGCGGGCTTGCCGGTCATGTTCTGCAAATGCGACTTGCCGATCAGCGCGGTGGCATAGCCCGCGCCGCGCAGGCGGTCAACGAAGGTGGTGGCGCGCTGCGACAGCGGAATGCCGTTGTGGCGCACGCCATGCACCGAGGGCATGCGGCCGGTCATCAGGGTGGCGCGGTTGGGCATGCAGATGGGCGACGCCACATAGAAGCGGTCCGCTGACCAGCCCTGCCCCGCCAGCGCGTCCAGTTCCGGCGTGCGCAGCATGGCATTGCCATAGCTGCCCAGATGGTCCGCGCGCTGCTGATCCGTGATGAATAGCAGGAAATTCGGCTGCATCGTGTCTCCTCGCCGCCGGCTTTGCGCCGGCTTGGCTCTGTTGTCAGGCCATTATGTGCAGGGGAGGCATAAATTGATAATGAATTAATATTACCGAGCCATAACCGTGAATTTATGTCTAAAGGACGCACGCATGGACTGGACCCACCGCATCCGCCTGCGCCACCTGGCCATCCTGGTGCGCCTGTGCGAAACCCGCAACCTGAGCCAGGTCGCCGCGGAACTCAACATCACGCAGCCCGCGTTGTCGAAGTGGCTCAAGGACCTGGAAGAAGACATCGGCCTGACGCTGTTCGACCGTCACGCACGCGGCATCGAGCCCACGCACTACGGCCTGGAATTGCGCACTCACGCGCGCGAGATCCTGGGCAAGCTGGGACGCGCCCAGGACACCATGGCGCAATTGGCCCGCGGCGCCACCGGCACGCTGGCGGTCGGCGTCACGCCCAACATCGCGCCGGTGCTGCTGCCGCCCAGCATCCAGCGCTTCCGCGAACGCTATCCCCGTGTGCTGCTGCGCCTGACAGAGAACACGCTGGACTACCTGCTGCCCTTGATGCAGGAAGGCACCTTCGATGTACTGGTGGGGCGTCTGGAGCAGCACTCGCTGCCGCGCAACCTGCACTACGAAGAGCTGTACGGCGAGCCCATCTGCCTGGCCGTGGGTACAGCGCACCCGCTGGCGAAAAGGCGCAAAGTGACTTGGCAGGATGTGCAGGAGTATCCCTGGATCGCGCCCGGCGACTCGACGCCCATGCGGATCCGCATCGATTACGAACTGGCGCTGGCCGGCCAGCCCACGCCCTGGCATCAGGTGGAATCGTCGTCGGTACTGGTCAATGTGGCGCTGCTGGAGGGATCGGACCTGGTGCTGCCGATCTCGGAGCGGCTGGCACGGCATTTCGCGAAGCAGCACATGATCAAGGTACTGCCGCTGCCGATGCGCAGCCGGGGGATCACAGGCATGGTGTGGCGCGATGCCGCGCTGGCATCGGAGCATGCGGCGTACTTCATGGAGTGCATGCGGCTGGCGCGGTGACCGTCATGGAAAATGGCAGATAATTCACGGGACTCGCCGCCGCGGATCCAATGGCGGACGCGCCGGCGCACGGCCGGCCCTGAACGGAAATTTCCATGACCCAATCCGAATACCAGATCGAACTGCTGCGCATCCTGCGCGCCCACGGCGCCGCGGCCAACGCCACGCTGGCGGCGCTGATCGCCGCCCTGCCGCCCAAAGCGCGCGAGATCCACTTCGTGGTGTTCCCAGACCAGGACGGCGAAGGCACGTTTTCCGTGGTTGCCAGTCTGGAAGGTCCGGACCTGTTCGTGCTCAACAAGGCCATCGAAGGTCACCGCTACCTGTTCGACGTCCGCCATACGGAAGACGGCATCGAACCCGAGGTGCCCCTGTTCGCGTCGGACGAAGCTGGCTTCAACGTGCAGGACGTCATCGTCGACACGGCGATGCAGTGGGTGGCGGAACTGTGGGCAGCCAGCGGCCAGGGCCGTTCGCCGCTGCCCGGGCTGGCGTATGGGGAAGAAGGCTACGGAACGCGCGAGCCGCTGGTATTGCCGGCATAGGCTGCGTCGGCTGCCCTTATCGGGCGTACAGCTCGTCGCCAGCGCGAACCGCGCTCACCAGGTCACATAGAACATGGCCTTGGCCAGCACCACGATCAGCACCATGTGGCAGAACACGCTGACATGCATGCGCCGGCTCAAGGCCCCGGTAAGGCGCTGGCGCCGCGCCAGCGTCAGGGCGGTGGCGACATGGACCAGCACGCTCAAGGCCAGCGCGATCTTCAGCGACAGCAAGAGGCCGAAGGACGAGGCGAACGGATCGGCCAGCGCGCTGCGATACTGCCAGGCCAGGCCCAGGCCGGCCAGATACAGCACCACCACCGACCAAGGCAGCACGGCACGCACGCGCGGCGCCAACTGGCTGCCCAGCGCACGGCGCACGTCAGGCGACAGGCGCTTGTGCACGGGCTCCAGGAACAGCACCTCGAAGGTGACGGTGCCGACAAACAGGAAGGCGGCGAGCCGGTGCAGAATGAGCAGCAAGGGGTAGGTGTTCATGGCTGCGTGTGGGAAAGACCATCAGTCAGGATTGTCTCATCCGCGCCGTTCGCTGCAACATGACAAACATCAAACGTCCCCTGCTGGCACGGGACGCTCCCCCGACGCCTGACTCTCACCGCCCCCGCAGCCCCGTTCAGAACTTGTAGCTCACCTTCATCCAGACGTTGCGGGGCGTCCCGTAGTTGTAGCCGTTGTAGCCCCCCAAGCCACTGTAGTAGTACTTGTCGGTCAGGTTTTCCACGTTGACGGAAGCGGAAACATGCTTATTGAAGTCATAGCGCGCCATCAGGCCAAACAAGGTGACGCCGCCCTGGGTGGCGCGTCCCAGGCCGCTGGCCTCGTCGTAGTAGATGCTGCTCTGGTAGCTGACGTTGCCGCCGACCGTAAGCTTGTTCCACTCGCCCGGCAGCCGGTAGCTGGCAGCAAGGCGGAACAGCCGCTGGGGCGTGCTGGGCAGCAGCAAGCCGCCTTCGGCGTCGCGCTTGGCAAAGTAGGTATAGCCGCCCATCAGCTGCAAGCCGGGCGCCACTTCGCCGGCCAAGGTCAGCTCGAAACCCTTGCTGCGCGCGCCCTTGACCGCGCGGTAGGGCGTGCTCCCGTCCGGCAGCGGTGGGCTCGACGGGTCCTCGACCGCGACGTTTTCCTCCTGGGTGCGGAAGATCGCGAAGCTGGAGTTCAGTTTGCCGTCCAGGTGTTCGCCCTTCAGGCCGATTTCATAGTTCTGCCCGGTCTGCGGCGGCAGCACCACATTGCTGGCGTCCCGCGATGTGGTGGGAATGAAGATCCGGGTATAGCTGGCGTAGGCGGAGAAGTCCTTGCTTACGTCCACGACCACGCCGGCATAGGGCGTGAAGACGCCGTTTTCCTTGGCGGTCGGGTTGGTGGTCCAGAGATTGGCGGGGCCGTTGTAGGACGATGAATTTTCTTCGTACCACGTAGTCCGGGCGCCGAGTATCACCGACACCGGGTCCGCAACCTTCAGCCGCGCCGAACCATAGATGGCGGTTTCCTTCGCATCCAGGAAAGTGTTGAAGAAGGTGTAGGGCATGGACGGCTTGGGGACGTCGCGCAGCTCGTAGAAATTCACGGGGCGGCGGTCCCAGCCGGCAGGGTTTGCCGAATTCAGATTGAGTTCGCTGGTGTAGCGGTTGTAGCTCATCCCCAACACGGCGCGGTGTTCCCTGCCAAACGCCTGGAATGGCCCTTCGGCGTAGATGTCGAAGGATTTGTTGGTCGAGTCTGCCGGGTTGTCGCGCAGTTCGATGGTGGAGGCACCCGACGGATCTATGGGCCGGTACGCCAGCAGATAGCCCCAGGCCGCTCTTCTTTCATTCTTCAAGCGGCTGGCATCCATCTTGATGTGCCAGCCGCTGCTGAAGCGATGGTCCAGCGTGGCGAATATCCGGTCCGTGTACATGTCCCATTGACTCCAGGGCGTCACGGGATTGAAGGATCGGGGAAGATTGGTACGCGTGCCGTCGCTGTAGAACAGCGGCGCCTGGCCGAAGTTGGCGCCGTCGATGGCGGTCTTCTGGTGCTCGTAGCCCAGGCTGACCGTGGTGCCCGGCAGGATGTCGGCTTCCAGAATGCCATAGAAGACATCGTCGGACCGCTTCTTGTAGTCGATGAAGCTGTCGCCCGCAGTGCGGGCGGCAACTACCCTGGCGCGCAGCGTGCCGGCGCTGTTCAGCGGGCCGCCCAGGTCCACTTCCGCGTTGTAGCTGTTCCAGCGGCCGACGCCGGCGGTGACATGCCCCGCGAATTCCGATGTGGGGCGCTTGCGCACCAGATTCACCGAACCGCCAGGCTCGCCCACGCCGTTGAGCAGGCCCGCCGCGCCGCGCACGACTTCCACCCGGTCATAGATGGCGGTGTTGATCATGCCCGCTTCGGCGGACGGCGTTTTGAACGACAGCGTGGGTACGCCATCGAGCATGGTGTTCAACGCGAAGCCGCGCGAAGTGAACTGCACGCGCTCATCCAGCCGGTCGACGGCGATGCCGGGCGTCTGGCGCAGCACCTCGTCCAGCGTGTTCAGGTTCTGGTCGTCCATCTGCTGGCGCGTGACGACGCTGATGGATTGCGGGGTTTCGCGCAGCGACAGCGGCATGCGGGTGGCGGCGCTGGTCGCCGGCACCGTGTAGGAGCCCGTGCCTTCGGAGGGACCTTCGTCGCCCGCGCCGGTGACGGTCACGGCGGGCAAGGCCGTGATCTCGCTCTGCGGCAGTTTGCGCAGGGTATAGCCGCCGTCGGCGCGGCGCGCCGGCTCCAGGCCGCTGCCGGCCAGCAACTGGCGCAGCCCGTCCTCGAAGCCATAGCTGCCGCGCAGTCCGGGCGATTGCAGGTCGCGCGTCAGGGCGGGATCGAACGACAGCAGGACGCCGGCCTGGGCGGCGTAGGCCGAAAGCGCCGCGCTGAGCGGTCCGGGCTCGATGGCCACGCTGATCTGCCCGGCAGGCGCCTGCGCATGAGCAGGCGACATTACCCCGGCCAACGGCAGCGCGAACGCGCCGGCCGCGAGCAGTGCAGGAAGGGAAACGCTTGCGCGCAACGGGGGAAGCTGACGGGGCATGACATGCACTCCAGATATTGGTCTTATCCTCGTAGCCAGATAAGACGCAGAAAGTGCTAGTCGCCGTTACAAAATAGTCTCGCCGCGCGGCACCAGCGACACCCAGTAACGGGTGCGATAGCGCAGGCCGAGCTGCAGGGTGTCCGCCACCGTGGCCAGCACCCGGTCGGGTTCGGCCAGCGGGAAAGCGCCGGAAATGGGCAGATGCGCCACTTCGGGCGCGCAATCGATCCAGCCCTTGCGGTAGCGTTGCAATTCGCGCAGGAATTCACTCAAGGGCATGCTGTCGACCTGCAGCATGCCGCGCTGCCAGGCTGAAGGATCGCCAACCAGCGCTTCGGCGCCGTCGATATGCCCGCTGGTGAAGCGTAAGCCCATGCCCGCCGACACGATGCGCGCCGCATCCGCGGGCGCCCCCGGCAACGCCACGCGCACGGCCCCTTCCAACACCTGCACCGCCGATACGCCGTCGTCGCGCCTGACCACGAAGCGCGTGCCCAGCGCGGTGATGCTGCCTTCGCGGGTACGCACGATGAAGGGCCGCGCAACCTGCTGCGGGTCTGGAGACGTTTCGATCAGGATTTCGCCGCCGTGCAAGGCAATCAGCCGCTGCTGCGCATCGAACAGCACGTCCATGGCCGTGGCGGCATTGAGCACTACGCGGCTATGGTCCGCCAACAGCACCTCGCGCCGCGCGCCGACCGGCGTGCGGTACTGCGCCACCCAGCCGCGCCAGGCCTCATCGACCTGGGCGTAACCGATAGCCCCGCCGGCGCCGATCAGCACCAGCAGCTTGCCCAGCGCGGCCCGGCGGGCGGATGAGCGCGGCCGCCCCAGCACCGGCAGCATGCCCTTGGGCAGCGCCTCGAAACGGCGCGTCAAGGCTTCGGTGCGCTGCCAGGCGCGCTCGTGTTCGGGATCGGCCTGGCGCCAGGCCTGCCATGCCTCCCGGTCCGCCTGGCTGACGGCGCCCGAGGTCAGCCGCAGAAACCATTCCACCGCGCCGTCCAGCGCTTGCGGGTCGATGCGCCCTGCTTCGCCGGCGCTCATGGCGCGAATTCCAGGCATTGCCGCAGGGCGCGGGCGATGTACAGCCGCACCGAGCCGACCGACACCCCCAAGGTCTTGGCGATGTCCGCGTGTGTCAGGCCTTCAAGCTGGCAAAGCAGGAATGCGCGCCGCACCGCGACGGGCAAGCCGTCCAGCATGGCATCGATCTCGCACAAGGCTTCAAGCGCCATGGCGCGCGACTCGGGCGACGGCGACTGCGCTTCGGGCAGGTGCGCCAGCGTTTCCAGATAGGCGCGTTCGAGATCCCTGCGCCGCAGGTGGTTGACCATGAGGCCGTGCGCGATGGTCGCCAGATAGGAGCGCGGCTCGCGGATGTCGCCAGGTTCACGACGGGCCAGCACACGCAGGTAGGTGTCGTGCACCAGGTCGGCGGCGTCGCAGGCGCATCCCAACTTTTTACGCAGCCAGCCCTGCAGCCAGCCTTGATGTTCCTGGTACAGCGTGTGCAGGGGATGCCGCGGAGAGGGGTCGGAGGCGGCCATGAAGACGCACGGTTATAAATGAGAATAACTATAATTTACAATATTGTGCCCGCGCCGGGTGAAATGACTGCGCCCGGCCGCTGTCTCCAGGGGCCGGGCGCAATCGGGCTATCCAGGTGGAGCTGGCGTCTTACTTCTTCGACGCGTCCTGCTCCACCACCATGTCCAGCACATACACCTGCTTGGGCGCGTCCGCCGGCGGGTTCTTCCAGTCGTAGCGCTTCACGCGCAGCACGGTGCGCACGCCGTCCTGGTGCTGGAAGCCTTCGATGGACTGATACAGCGGATGCCACTTGTCCTTGGTCGGCTGCTGCACGCCGGCTTCGTTGTAGCGGCGTTCGCGCACCATCAGGCATTGATAGTTGGGAATCAGCGGATGGCTGCACTCGGTCTTCTTCGCGGCCACTTCCAGGAACATGATTTCGCCAGCGCTGCCGTACAGGGTCTCGGGCGTGGGTTCACCGACAAACTTCAGGACGCTGCCGTCCTGCGCGACCAGTTCCAGCCCGGGTTCGGAGGCGTGTCCACTGAACGTGGCGCGCAATTCGCCCTTCATGCGCTGGCCGATTTCGGCGTCCAGACGCATCAGGCTTTGGTCGCAGGCCTTCATCGTCGACGCAAGGTTGGCCACCTGCAGCACGCCGTTCTTGTAGGTGTAGCCGCCAAACTGCGCATTGCAGCCGCCGCGGATGTTCAGGGCGTCCTGCGAGAACGACAGGCGCAACTGGTGTTCGACGCCGGCCTGGAGCGCGGCAATGGGCTTGCCAGCCGCGTCGGTGGCGGAAGCCAGGCGCCAGTAATAGGCGGGCAGATTCACGTCGGGACTGGCGGGCGTAGTGGCGGTAGTGGGCATGGAGGACGATCCTTCACGGGGAGAGGAGGTCGGAGCGCAAGCTTGCAGCAGCGCGGCGCATACGGACGCAAGGAGGATGGTTTTCTTCATGATTCGTTCCTGTCAGCCGGATGGCACTGATGAAAAGCGGGATTCTACGTTCGCAGAATGGACGTTTTGGACTCGGCGCCGTCCAGTCGGTTTCAAAATCTTGCGGTAGATCCGGCCTGAAAAACGCGATAAACGACGCGCGCACGACCGGATTTCCTCTCCTGCAACAGGCGCGGCTGCGGCCCGCAGGCGGGTGTCCGCGGCCCTCACCCAGACATTACCATTCGACACATTACCCGCAAAATACTGCAAGTATTGCGAACACCACCCCTTCCTGCCGGCAAAGTGCGGAAATCATCATGAAATCTCGCCGGCATCCGGCCTGCCGCCCTTGCGAGGCACTCCGCGCTTAATTGGCTTGCGGATAGGCCGCGCCGGTCAGGCACGCCCGGGCCCATTCGTAATCGTCGTCGCCCATGATCTCTCCATCGATCTTGGGCAGCGGCTTGGCGGGATAGGAAAAGTCCGGCTGTTGCGGCTTCATGTTCCATTTGGTCTCGCCCATGGTATCGGAGCATGCCTCGTCCGAGCTGCTGAACGAGCACGACGCCGCCAACTGGGGCTTGCCATCCACCACGTTGGCGACATAGCGCTTGGTATAGACGCTGCCCGTGGCCCAGTACTCGTCGACGGAGCAGATGCGGTCCTTGTTCTGGTAATGCCGCGTCGCGAAGCAGCCATAGTAGGCGTGTTCGCCCGGCAAGAAGTCGCATGAAGTCGAGTAGCCGGCGTAAGCGCCGCCGGTGAATTGCGCCTGGAACTGCTGCTGGCTGACCGCGCGGCTGATGAGGTCCGGCAGCGCAGCGCCCTTGCGCGTGGCCTGGAGTTCGGCCGCGCGGTCACGGATCAGCTCGCGGGCGACTGCGGCAGCCGTCTTGCCCTCTGGAACCGCGCCCGGATCCTGGATCAGGTTCGCGAGCGCCTCGTCGCGCGCCGCGATCCAGCGCTTCTGGTTGTGCGCCAGCATGGCGCGGATATCGCCATCAGGCGCCTGCTTCAGTAGGGCGGCGTAAGCGCGGTTCAGCTCGGCATCCGCCGACACGGTCTTACGGTCCGAGCAGATCAGCTTTTCCACGGCGCTTGCGGCTTTCGCGCAATCGATCGCGTATGCGGGCGCGGCAAGCGCGAACAGCCCCGCCACGCACAACAAGCGGCCTGCGGTGATTCCAGATTTCATGTGAAGTTTCTCGTGAGGATGCGCCTCGCATTGTCTCGATGCCTGAAGACTGTGTCGTCGTCCATCGCGAGGCGGCGGCAAGGCTGCAATTTTGCACGGGACTTTTTAACAGACTGGAAACAGAGTTCTACCCTCTGCAACGTCCTCGCCGGAATATTCCCCTTCTGTTGCGCGTCTACCGGGTGGCGAGCCGCATTGGAAACCTCGCGGCGCGCTATGGATCAACCAGCCGATCACGCCGGTTATCGCAACCGGCCTCACGGCGCAGAACGGAAGTATTGATATGAAGTCGATCAGATCCCTTGCCTGCGGCATTGCCCTGGCTTGCACCGCGGCCGGCAGTGCCTGGGCCGCTCCCGGCCTGAACGTGTACGGACCGGGCGGGCCCGCACCAGCGATGAAGGAAGCGGCTGCGGCGTTCGGCAAGCTGCACGGCATCGACGTTGCCGTCACCGCGGGCCCGACGCCCGCCTGGGCCGACAAGGCCAAGCAGGACGCCGACGTGATCTACAGCGGCGCCGAGAACATGATGAGCGGCTTCGCAACGGCGCTGCCGGGCGTGTTCGAATTGCGCGAGGCCCGCACGCTGTACCTGAGGCCCTCGGCCATCCTGGTGCGCCCGGGCAATCCCAAGGCCATCAAGGGCTTCAAGGATCTGCTCAAACCGGGCGTCAAGGTCATGGCTGTGTCCGGTGCGGGACAGACCGGACTATGGGAAGACGTGGCGGGCCGGTTGGGCGACATCGAGACCGTGCGTGCCTTCCGCGCCAACCTGGTGCTGCCCGAAGCCGGCAACAGCGCCCAGGCGCGTACCCAATGGACCGAGGACAAGACCATAGACGCCTGGCTGATCTGGAACATCTGGCAAGTGTCGAACCCGGAACTGGCCGGCGTGGTCGAGGTGGAAGAGCCATACCGCATCTATCGCGACGCGGGCGCCGTCGTCACCAAAAAAGGCAAGGGCAATGCCCAGGCGCAGGCCTTTGTCGACTTCCTGACCGCGCCCGAAGGCCGGGCGATCTTCAAGAAGTGGGGTTGGAAAACGGATTGAGGCCGGACTGCCTGACGGCAAATACATAAGGCACCGCGTCCTTCGGTCTCCCGGAAACCGCGGCCTTCCGAATCTCTAGATAATCCGCTCCCGCATCGCCTTGATCGCCTGGGAGCGGACTCTCCTTGCTTGCCTTCATCGATCGCACTACCGGCTAAACCGCCGTCGGCGTTGGAACTACGACGACTATTGATAATGACGCCCAAAAATAAGACAAAATAAAACAAAAATAGTCACAAAATTGCTAATATGTTTACATTGTGATTAAATGTGAATAAATGAATAACAATTTCACAATTAATAATATTTAATCACACTTGTGGAGAAGCAATGAAGTGGGCTGCTGTTGCAGGCTTGGCCGTGGTGTTGGCGGGTTGCGCCAACCCTCAAGCACGAAAGGACTTTTCACGAGATCTGGCTGGCGGCAATCTGCCTGCGGCCACCAGTAACGCGGTGCTGGCGGCAGGTCCCGAAGGCGCCGCTCCGACGGATCTGCCTTGGGCCCTGGAAGCCGGAACCCTCTTGCGGCAAAGCGGCCTGCCCGAGCGGTCCACGCAAATGCTGGACGGCGCCGAAGAGCTGATGAAGGACGACGACACGCGCAATGTGGCGGCCAGTGTCGGCAATCACGCCCTGTCGCTCGTGGCCAATGACAACGTACTGCCCTACGCTCCGGCCGTGTACGACACGGTCATGCTCAATACCTACAAGGCTTTGAATTTCTGGCAGTTGGGCGACCATGCCAACGCGCGTGTCGAATGGAACCGCAGCGATGACCGCCAGCGTCGCGCAGCTGAACATTTCGAGGCCGAAATCAGCAAGCAGCGCGATGAGCTGAAAGAGGGCGAAAACTCCGACCTGGTCAACCGCAGCCTGTCCAGCACGGACGAGACCCTGCTCAAGGCCGGCGTCGACTTGTCCCAGTGGACGCCTTACGCCGGTTACGTCAACCCGGCCGCACTCTACCTGCATGGCCTGTACTTTCTGATCAACGGCGAAGGGCAGGCCGATGCAGATAAGGCACGCACCAGCCTGGAGCGCGCGTATGCGCTGACCAAGAATACGCAGGTCAAGATCGACGCTGCGGCAGCCCAGTCCAAGGGCGGCAAGCTCAAGCCCGCGGTCTGGATCGTCTTCGAGAACGGCACGGCTGCGCACAAGGAGCAATTGCGGATCGACCTGCCCCTGTTCCTGGTGAGCGGCAACATCAAGTACACCGGCATTGCCCTTCCGGTCATGCGCGAAGGCACGCCCGCCTACCCTTACCTGAGCGCTGGACGTCAACAAACGCAAGTCCTGGCGGACATGGACACCATCATCCGCGGCGAATTCAAGACCCGTTTCAACGCCATCCTGATCAAGGAAATCGCGCGCGCCACGGCCAAGACCGTGCTGCAGAAGCAGCTGAACGACTCCAGCCCGCTACTGGGGACGTTGGCCGGGATAGCGCAGGCTATTTCGACGCAAGCCGACCTGCGTTCGTGGTCGACGCTGCCGCACAACTTCCAGCTGATGAACGTGCCTTATCCCCAGTCGAACCAGCTGACGCTGGGCGTCCCCGGCCATGAAGACATCGTGGTCGATCTACCCCAGGAAAAAAGACCGGTAGTCGTGTATGTGCGAGCCCTGAATGCCGCTATTCCGCCTCGCGTCGACATTCTGGCCTCCAAATAACGATCTACTAGGAACACCATGAGCGTAAAGCTTTCTCTTACGGCCGCCTTGCTGGCGGCAACGCTGGCGGGCTGCGCACCCACGACCCAATACGTCAACCAGAAGACCGATAACGTCGCGGTGATGGGGCTGGACTACAAGGACTTCGAATCGGCGGCCAACAAGATGGTCAACGACATGCTGAACTCGCCATTGATGGTGCACCCGAAGGCTGCCCAGGGCGGACGTTTCGTGATCGCGATGTCCAATCTCACCAACGACACGGCGCAACGCATCGACACCGACCAGTTGACCAAGAAGATTCGCGTGAGCCTGCTCAACTCTGGCCGCTTCGTCATCACGACGGCAGTCGGCCTGAACGGTCCCGAAGACGCAATGACCGCAAAATCGCGCGCGTTGAAGGGCTCGAAGATGGTCAATCAGGCCACCGTGAAGAAGGACGGCCGCGTGGTCGCCCCGGACTTTTCGCTGTCGGGCAAGATCCTGCAGCGCAACAACCGCGTCGATAGCCGCACGCAGCAAGTCGATTACTACTTCCAGCTGACGCTCACCAACCTGGACAACGGTCTGGCTTACTGGGAAGGCGAAGAAGCAATCATCAAGCGCGGCGACAACCGCACGGTGACCTGGTAAGGGTCATGGACGAATAGGCCGCCTGCCTGCAGCAGGCGGTCTTTTTTTCGAGAGCAGATTCATGATGAAGAAATGGATTTTGGGCGCGGCAGTGTTCTGCGTCGCCCACGCGGCAAGCGCCGAAGATGTCACGGTGCCCGCGGTCGGGTACGGCGACACCTTCGAGCAGGCCGTCGAATCGGCCCTGGGCAATGCCATCAAGCAAGTCAATGGCGCCGCCGTTGCAACGCGCTCGGCCAGCCCGAAAGCCTACGTACAGGTCAAACGGGATGCCGAAGGCCAGGCCTCGGCTGAACTCGACGCCAAGCGCACCGAGCAGAACACGGACAGCGGCTTGATCAAGGATACGGTCACCAACAACGAGCAAACCCTCAATGCCAGCGCCTCGGCGCAAGCCCAGGCGTCCAGCAAGACGACGGTCGAGGCAGGCGTCGGCAGCACGAATGACGTGCGCGCGCAGGGCAAGGTGAAAGGTTACTCGGTGACCAAGCAGGAGTGCGGCGGCAGCAAAGGCTGCATGGTCGAATTGTCGGTAACGATCGAGAAGTTCGAGTACCAGGCAAAATCTCCCAAGCTGGAACGCGACAGCATCGCCATCGTCACGACCGGCAAGTTGCGCCGCAGCGCCCTGTCGGCGGACATGCGCCAATCGGTTACCGACAAGCTGGTCAAGAGCGGACGCTTCACCGTTCTGGACCGCAGCAATGACGCCGCCTTCGAAAAGGAAAACGACTTCCTGGCCAGCGACAACGTATCCGACCAGCAGCGCGCCCGTCTGGGCCAGGCGGCAGGGGCGGATTTCCTGTTGATCATCGACCTGACGCAAGCCAGCGTTTCGACCCGGGTCCAGGAAAACAACGTCGAGCTCACCGGCGAATCCACCCGCGAAGTCTCGCAAGCCACCCGCGCCTCAGTACGCTACACCCTGGTCGAGGCTGCGACCCGCGCCGTGAAGTGGTCGGACTCGGCCTCGTTTGCCTCGGGCGGCAACAAGATCAGCGCGGCAATGGAACAATTCCAAGGCAAGATGGTCGGCGACATCATTGAGATCGTGAACCCGGCCAAAGTCGTGGCAGTGCAGAACGGCCGCGTGATCATCAACCGCGGCATGGGCAGCGTGAACGAAGGTCAGGTCTACGACATCTACGCCACTGGCGAGGAACTGGTCGATCCCGACACCGGCGAGAAACTCGGCGCAACCGAAGAAAAGGTGGCCTCGATCAAGATCGGCGAAATCAAGGCGAAAGTGGCCTATGGCGCCGTGGTAAACGGCCAATTGGAATCCATTGCCAAGGGCTCGATTGCCCGCATGGCCGCCCCGCCCGCCCAGCCGGCCAAGAAAACACCGCCCAAACGAGCCGCGCCGCCGAAGTCCGATCAGAAGATAGATTCGGCGGGAGGCGTCATTCTCTGACGTCCTCCATCGCCCCTGCGGACGCACCCGGCTGCAGGCGCGCCGAAAAACAAAGCCCGCATTTCCTGATGGGAAATGCGGGC